>NZ_RZSX01000740.1:0-3214 GCF_004023105.1 Mesorhizobium sp. M5C.F.Ca.IN.020.32.2.1
GCCGCCGACATGCCCGACATGGTGAGCGCAGCGGCTTTGACCAGGCCAGCCGCAAGTGCCGCCCCTGCGCCCTCGCCGTGGCTCACGCCGAGATCAAGCAGCGGGCGCAAGCCGAGTCGCTCGGCGGCCCGAGCATGCGCAGGCTCTGGCGACAGGCTGGCAAGAAGGCAATGGTCGAGCGCGGCGGGGTTGGCAGCATGCAGCGTCGCGGCGGCAGCGGTCGCCACCAATCCATCGAGCAGTACGGGTATCTTCTGCATCCGGGCGGCGAGGATGGCGCCGGCAATCGCTGCGAACTCACGGCCGCCGACTCGCCGCAACGCTTCCAGCGGGTCCCTGAGACCTGTGCCGTGGAAGCTTAGCGCGGCATCGACCACTTCCGCCTTGCGCGCCCGCATCGATGCATCGGCGCCCGATCCGGATCCGACCCAATCGGCGCCCTTGCCGCCCAACAGTGCGGCAAATAAAGTCGCTGCAACGGTGGAATTGCCGACGCCGAGGTCGCCAAGGCAAAGCAGATCGGTGCCGCCGGCGATCGCCTCCATACCGAACGCCATGGTGGCAGCGCAGCCGCGCTCGTCAAGTGCTGCGTCCTCGGTGATGTCGGCGGTCGGAATGTGCAGCGCTAGATCGAACACTTTCAGCCCAAGATCATTGGCGATGCAGATCTGGTTGACCGCCGCACCCCCGGCCGCGCAATGCTCTACCGCGTTCGCCGTGGCAGCGACAGGCCGTGGCGAAGCGCCGTGCCGAGCGACGCCATGATTGCCGGCGAAGATCGCCACCAGGGGCCGGTTCACTGCCGGCGGCGCATGGCCGCTCCAGGCGGCGAGCCACGCGGCGATGTCCTCGATGCGGCCGAGCGAGCCTTTGGGTTTGTCGGCCTTGGCAAACAGCGAGCGGACGCGACCTCCGGCCGCCGTGTCGGCCGGCGGCAGGGTCGCCAGAAGATTGCGAAAATCGTCGAAGGGCAGCGCGCTGGTCATGTCGTTGGTGATCGTTCCCAGAGTTGGCGAGCGGCATAGCCGCCTTGCTTGGCCGGCACAACTGCCTGCATTGACGCGAAAGCGGTTGCCGGCGGCGCATTCCGGAGGGCTTGCATTGGCCTTGCCGTTACACCATGTGGAAGCGAGACAAGGGATTCCTGGCGGAACCCTGAGAGAATATCATGACGGCCATCGAATCCCCATGCATCCTGGTCTGTTCGATCGATATGAAAACCGGCTTCTGCTTCGGTTGCGGCCGTACGCGCGAGGAAATCGGCGCCTGGATCGACATGACCCCTGAAATCCGCCGCAGCGTCATGGCCGAGCTGCCGGCCCGGCTTGAAACGGTTGAACGCAGACCGCGCCGGGAAACGCGCCGCACCCGCCTCGCGCGCGAACGCGACGCTCTCTCGTGAGCCACATATGAACCGATTTTACTGGGTTTTGATGATCGCGATCGGGGCAGGCGTGGTCCTGCTCATGCTCAACGATTCCGCCGGCAGCACATTCGGCGTCGAGAATTACGATTTCAGCCGGCTGATCTGGCTTGGCGCATTGGTCGCGCTCATCGGCGCCGGCCTGCTCAGATCAGGCCGCCCCCTAGGCGCGATGGCCCGCAATCTGGGCACCTGGGCCGTCATCGTGCTCGCACTGATCACCGGCTACCAATATCGTTATGAATTGCAGGATTTCGCCAGCCGGGTAACGGCCGGCCTTGTTCCCGGCAGTCCGCTGGCATTGGGCCTTGAGGACGGCCATGCCACGGTGACCCTGGACAAGGCCGGCAATGGCCATTTCGAAGCGCGCATCATGGTCAACGGCACGCCGGTCCGGGCCGTGGTCGATACCGGCGCAACCAGCACCGTGCTGACCGCGCAGGACGCGCAAGCGGCCGGGTTTAATCCAGCCGCTCTCAATTTCACCATACCGGTTTCCACCGCCAACGGCATGGCCCGCGCCGCCGCTGTGAGAACCGACGAATTGGCGATCGGCGGGATCGTGCGCAAGGACATGCCGGTCATGATCGCCGCGCCCGGCATGCTCGGCCAGAGCCTGCTCGGCATGAATTTCATCGGCTCACTGTCCGGTTTCGACGTGCGCGGCGACCGCATGATCTTGCGCGATTGAACAGTCAGGCTGCTTCGGCGCCGCTCAGTGAGCGTTGAGCATCTCGACCGCTTGATCAAACCGGCCGTCCCGCTCCGCCCAGCGCAGGAACCCCACGCGCTCCACCAGTATCTCCTTGGGGGTCGGCTCCCGGCTGAACAACGTCATCGCCTCGTCAATGAACGCGCTGAGCGGCATATAGCCGTCGCGAGTCGACTGGCCGGGCGTGAGTTCGGTGCGAACCGCTGGCGGCGCAAGCTCGATCACTTCGACCTTGCCCCTGAGTTGCTCGCGCAACGACACCGTATAGGAATGGATCGCCGCCTTGGTGGCATTGTAGGTCGGCGTGCCACTCAGCGGCACGAAGGCCAAGCCTGACGAGACGTTGACGATCACGGCATTTTGCCGGGCCGCCAGATGGTCGATCAGCGCGTTGGTGAGACGGATCGGCCCGAACAAGTTAGTGACGATCGTCTCCTCCGCGTCGCGCAGATCGCGGGTCCTGGTCAGATCCTCGCGGCGCATGATGCCGGCATTGTTGATGAGCACGTTGAGCGCCGGGTGCTCGGCGACTACGCGCTTGGCAAATGCTGCGATTGCTTCCGGATCTTCAACATTCCCGACCATGGCGTGCATGCCTTCACGCCCGGCGATCGTCTGCTCGAGCGCCTCCTTGCGCCGTCCCGCGACGATGACAGTGTTGCCAAGCGCATTGAAGCGCAGCGCCAGTTCCCGCCCGATCCCGGATCCGCCGCCGGTGATGAGGATGGTGTTTCCCGTCATTTTCATCGTTCTGTGCTCCATCTATTCCAGCCAATCGGGTCAAACGATCCCGCCGTTTGCGAATACCGTCTGCCCGTTGATCCAGGCACCGTCCCCGCTCCAGAGCGCCGCGATTGCATCGGCGATGTCGGAAGGCTCGCCCAGCCGCTTGTGCGGCGTGCGAGCGGCGAAACCGGCGATCTGCTCGGGGGTCTTGCCGTCGGTGAAGAGTGTTGTGTTCACTAGGCCCGGCGCCATCGCGTTCACCGAGATCATGCGCCCCTCGAGCTCCTTGGCGAGGACGTTCGCAAAGAGTTCCTGCGCGGCCTTGGTGGCGGCGTACGCTCCATAGGTCGGGC
>NZ_RZSX01000741.1:0-3212 GCF_004023105.1 Mesorhizobium sp. M5C.F.Ca.IN.020.32.2.1
AGGACTCGCTCAGTCGGATCCGCCAGCACGTCGCGCTGCTAGCTATCGATGTTCGATGCCGTGGAGTCGCTTCGGTGAGGCGTTCGCCATAGTGTTCTTCACCGCGCTGATACTGTCGCGAACAATTGACAGACCGCGGCGCAGGTCAGCCTCGGCAATGGTGAGAGCAAAAAGGAATTTCAGTACCTCATTCTGTCCGCCACAGGTCTCGATCACCAAGCCGCGACGAAGAGCTTCCCGCGAGATTTGCACAGGTAATGAGTGGTGCTTTTGAAATACGAGTCCGTACATCAGTCCGCGGCCCCGTACACTCAGGCCGAGGTTGGGGAAATCGTCTATGATTAAGTTGAGCTCCTCAGCCAGAATGGCGGATTTGCGTCCGATTTCTTCCTCGAACTTGGAGTCAGCCCAATAAGTCTCAAGAGCCGCACGAGCAGCGATGAAAGCCAGGTTGTTGCCCCTGAAGGTACCGCTGTGCGCGCCAGGTGACCAAACATCCAGTTCAGGCTTCAGAAGAACGAGGGACATCGGCGTGCCGATCGCCGACAAGGACTTCGACAGAGTGACGATGTCCGGCACGATCTCAGCCGCTTCAAAACTGAAAAATCTCCCCGTGCGACCAACGCCGGCCTGGATATCGTCGATGATCATCAAGATTTCGTGTCGCTTGGTCAGATCACGGAGCCGCTGCAGCCATTGAAAGCTAGCGGGATAGATCCCCCCCTCACCTTGGACTGCTTCCAAAATGACCGCGGCGGGTTTATCGAGGCCACTGCTAGGGTCGTTGAGCAGCTTCTCGAAGTAGTCGAGTGTGTCAACGGACGGGCCGAGATAGCCATCGTAAGGCAAAGATGTGACATGCGCGAGCGGGTACCCTGCGGCACTTCGATACTTCTTGTTTCCGGTCGCCGACAACGCTCCAGCGCTGACACCGTGGAACGAATTGGCAAAGGCGACGATGTTTGACCTGCCGGTCACTATGCGAGCCAGCTTCAGTGCAGCCTCGACCGCGTTCGTACCTGTGGGACCAGTAAACTGCAGTTTATAATTCAGGCCACGTGGCTTCAGAATGTACCGCTCGAACGCCTCGATGAACGCCTTCTTGGCGCTGGTGGCGAGGTCGAGGCCGTGCACAATTCCGTCCCGCTCGATATAGTCCAGCACCGGTTTCTTGAAGGCCGGGTTATTGTGCCCGTAATTGAGGGCGCCTGCCCCCGCGAAAAAGTCAAGATATTCGCGACCGTCTGCAGCTATAAGGGTGGTGCCAACCCCGCGATCGAACAGGACCGGAAACGACCGGATGTAGCCGCGTACCTCGGATTCGAGACGCTCAAAAATCGAGATGCTCGCATCGCTCGAAGGCGAGAATTTCTTCTTCATAGCGGCAATCCTCTTGTTCATAAGGCGTATTCCTTTGATGGGAGCCTAATCGGTGCGCGCGGCGTTCATGTTGGGGATCGGCATTTTTCGTGCCGTGGCAAAAAAATTAGCAGCATCAAATGGACGGGCGCGGAGTCGGCATTGTCATGAGCGGCCCCCACAAACTGGCACCATGATCTCCTAAAATGCGCGTTCGTCGAGTTAAAGATTTACGATTTTTATTAACACGGTGGACTGCTGGTCGTTGCAGACCAAGCCTTCTTAGTTTCGGCCGCAACGTCGAGGCGGATCGGACAAACCGCTCAGTGGGTGCCGCATGAAAGCGCGTTGACCTGTCTGGGATCCAGATCAGCGGATTTTCATATTCATGAGGTCAAGCTTTCTCTTGCCATTTTTCTGGTTCATGTCGGGCCAGAACTCCCCGGGGGCCAGCCGCACAGCGTCAGACGAGGGGTGTGATCGTACGGTACTTCATCCTGCCACTCAGGGCCTGATCAGCGCCAGTCACAGGACTGCAGACATGGCTGTGCTCCCCTGCCCCAACGCGTCAAACCTCATGCTACTTGAAGAAGCGCCGGTGCCGAACTAGCCGGGCCGTCAATGCCGCCGTTTCATCGAACCATGTGCCATTGGCACTGTCGAGGACAGGAGACGCACGCAAACAGCAACTACACG
This sequence comes from Mesorhizobium sp. M5C.F.Ca.IN.020.32.2.1, assembly GCF_004023105.1. Taxonomy (NCBI): domain Bacteria; kingdom Pseudomonadati; phylum Pseudomonadota; class Alphaproteobacteria; order Hyphomicrobiales; family Phyllobacteriaceae; genus Mesorhizobium; species Mesorhizobium sp. M5C.F.Ca.IN.020.32.2.1. The sequence continues at coordinate 2,056 of NZ_RZSX01000741.1, forward strand.
TCGGCAACAGCCAGTGCGGTGTGAGCGGGTGAAACGAAACGAATCATAGCGGCTTTCGAGTCCTGCGTCCCGTTCCACTTGTCGGCGACTTGTTGTAACGTCGGGCGCAATAGGCTGCGGCGTCGAAGGCCTTCTCGGTGGAACTTGCCGTTCAGACAGAACGTCAACTCATTGGTATCTGCCCATTGAAGCCGAGAACGTGAAGCGTCTTGGAGCGAAGACGTTGCGTCGCAACGTGAACTTCACTGCTTGAAGTGTCACCGAACCAGGACGGAACGTCGATATTGTCGGATCTTCGACAATGTCGGATATGAGATGCAGCCCTATCACATGACCGCATTGTCTGAAGTTTTCTCGTTTGGCACTACACATCGGTTCACCCGCAAGCGGGTGCGGCATGCACTGAGGAGAAATCATCCAATGATCAAGCTCGCCTCCGAACAGGCGGTCGCTGCCGCGCAAACTGAGCTTTCCCAAGCCGACGGAACATTTTGTGCTTGCTCCAGTCGGCTTCATCCTTCGGGTTGTCCCGGGCATGACGGCTTTTGATTTTCCACCCCAACCCTGATTGCTCCCTATGATGATCCCTGTGTTCGTCTTGAAGATGTAGAACCAGAACGCGTGCTTGGGGCGCCAGCAAGTCGGCCAGGGATCCTGGAGCATTGTCGGTGGAACGCAGTCGAGCGCGACCACACGACATCTATTGGTTCAGTAGCCAAGTAGAAATGTTCGCACTCATGCTGCCGATCCTACGGGTTCTTGACGAATTTACGTACTACAAACAAGATGCAGGCAGACTCCTTTTCGGGGCGGTCGGCCCGAAGGCGAAACCGTGGGGCATGGAAGGCATCCCGAAAAGAGCTTCTGCTTTTGCCCCTAGGACTATGCTCATTGCGACGGCGGATTTTGCAATGACACCTATCCCGGGTTGGAAGGCCTGCGCTGCGGCAAGCGCCAAGCAAGCGGGTACCCAATGATTAAGATGATGCGATGGCCGGGGTTAGCCTCCCTGCCCAACGGCGTGACTGTGCCGTAGTGGCGCCTGCCGAGCTCGCGAGCTTGTGCGCCCCGCGACGGGTATTAGCGCGCCGGCGGTAGATGCGCGATCTGCGCACCGAGCTCATAGTAGCCCTCTCTGATGGCCCGGAAGGGGGCGT
>NZ_RZSX01000742.1:0-3209 GCF_004023105.1 Mesorhizobium sp. M5C.F.Ca.IN.020.32.2.1
CTATCGCGACGACGCATCGCGCGCTCTGATCACGCTTCGGGCCAAAGGCTCGATCGACGACCAGTCGATCGCCTGCAAAGTGGAGACGGGCAGGGCGCTCGCCGTTGCCGGTCTGCATCCGGCTACCGGCGGTTCGGGGCTCGAACTGTGTTCGGGCGACATGCTGCTGGAGGCCCTGGTCGCTTGCGCCGGCGTAACGCTGAAGGCGGTGGCGACGGCGCTGGAGTTCAAGCTCGGCGCCGCCACCGTGGAGGCCGAAGGCGATCTCGACTTTCGCGGCACCTTGGGTGTAGCAAGAGATGCGCCGGTCGGCTTCCGCGCCATCCGGCTCACATTCGGCCTCGACACTGACGAGCCACAGGAGCGCATCGACGCGCTGCTCAAGCTAACCGAACGCTACTGCGTGGTGTTTCAGACAATCAATACCAGGCCGGAACTGACGGTCAGTGCGAAGTGCTGAAACGCGCGCCGCCGGCTACTCACTTTCGCCCTCGTCGGCGAACGGCGAGGCGCTCGGCACACACTGCACCGACCAGCCGGCCGGCGTCGGCTGCTTCTGATATTCGGTGATGGCGGAGGTGCACTGTTCGCGGGTGTCGAACGTGCTGGGCAGCACCACCATGCCGCCTTGCGGACCGGCAATCACTAGATACCAGACCAACGGTACGCTCGAAGCCATGGAAATTTCCTCGCTTATTGTGGCAGTCGGGCGATCCTATCAACTCCGGTCGATCGGCGAAAGCGCGGCCGGGCGCGGCGGTTCGCATCACAGCCGTGCGATGTCCTGTGTTTGTTGGAACAGCTCAGTTCACGGCAAAGCAGTAGAACAGGCCGTCGCCGCCGGTGCTCCTCAGCGCCTCCTGACTGCACCCGCCGCGTGAAGCGTGCGAGGAATTCCACGATTTGGCGGCGGCCGAATCGTCGAGACCCATGCGGTCGTGATGGCCCGTCATTGCCGCACCTTCTGCGCCGCTGAGCGTCCAGTCGCCGCAGGTTTGGTCGGCGATTTTCGTGCCGTCCGGCTTGGAGCCGGTCAGCACGTCGTGCCGGTTGGGCTTATCGCCGCGGCCGTTGACCACTTCACCCTTTTCGTCGAGCGCCGTCTGCTTGGTGATGGCGTTGGCATCGCTATGCAGCGAAGCGACATTGTCGGCGATCTTGACGCCCGTGGCGTTGAACCACGGTCCCTTGCCGATGCGATCGCGTGCGTCGGTGTCGCTGGTCGAGAGATAGGCGCGCCATGTTTTACCGGTAATGCCGGCCGCTTCGGCCAGCGACCCGCAATGGGCATCGGCACCCGCAAGGCCGCCGAGATCTGCGCCCTTGCCGGAGCCGACGCTGGTGACGAAGAAGCTCATTGTCGCATCCTGCGAGGATGCGCCGCCGATGGCTGCTAGCGATGCAGCGGCGGTGACGAGAAGCAGTTTGCGCATGGTGGTCCTCCGTTTGCGAACGTTTGGCATTCCAACAACGTCGGTGGCGGTGCAATTCTTCCGCCAAATTGCGCGATGCGTCTACTCCGGCTGCCGGTAGGCAACAAAGCGGTTGTGCTTGGCCTGGAAGATCAGCCCGGTTTCCGTAAGCGCAGGGCTGGCCAGCGGCAGGATGCGTTTGGCGATCTCCTGGGGGTGCGGCAGCGTTTCCGGGTCCTCGCCGGGCACTGCCTGCGCCCGCATGGCGGTGCGGGTGGCGCCGGGGTCGGCGGCATTGACCCTGAGGGCCAAGTTTTCGGTCTCATGCGCCCAGGAACGCATCATGGTCTCGACCGCCGCCTTCGACGCCGCATAGGGCGCCCAGAAGGCTCGCGCCGAATGGGCGGCGTTGGAGGAAAGCACGATGGCGCGGCCGGCATCGGAGAGCCTGAGCAACGGATCGACCGAGCGGATCAGTCGCCATGTCGAGGTGACGTTGATGGTCATCACCCTTTCGAAGGTCTTGGCCTCGACATGACCGATCGGCGAGATGACGCCGAGCACCGCCGCATTGGCGACCAGGACGTCGAGCTTGCCCCAGCGCTCGTGGATGGCGCCGCCCAGCCGGTCGATGCCGGCCATGTCGGCGAGGTCGAGCGGCACAAGGGTGGCTTGTCCGCCCGTTGCCTTGATCTGGTCGTCGAGTTCCTCCAGTCCGCCGACGGTGCGGGCAATCGCGATGACATGCGCTCCAGCGGCGGCAAGTTCCAGGGCGATGAAGTAGCCGATGCCGCGCGAGGCACCGGTGACGACCGCGACGCGGCCGGAAAGGTCGAGGGCAGGGGTCACCGGGCAGCTCCGAAGGTTAGCGCTCTATGATGTCCGGCAGGACAGAGGGGCGCGACACAGCAATCGCGACGAAATTTGCAAACCGGCGAAATTCGCGGGTTCCAGCTAGACCTACGCCCCGCCCGCCGCCAGCAGCGACAGCGTGCGCACATTGTCCGAACCTTCGAAGTCGGCGAGCCGGGTCGGATATTGCCCGGTGAAGCAGGCGTCGCAGAACTGCGGCTGCTCATTGGCGCGACCGGCCTCGCCGACGGCGCGGTAAAGCCCGTCGATCGACAGGAATCCAAGCGAATCGACGCGGATAAACTCGGCCATCTCTTCCACCGACATGCGCGACGCCAGCAGCTTCGACTTTTCCGGCGTGTCGACGCCGTAGAAGCAGGAGGCGCGCGTCGGCGGCGAGGCGATGCGCATGTGCACTTCCTTGGCGCCGGCATCGCGCACCATCTGCACGATCTTCTGGCTGGTGGTGCCGCGCACGATCGAATCGTCGACCAGAACCACGCGCTTGCCTTCGATCATGCGGCGGTTGGCGTTGTGCTTGAGCTTGACACCCATGTGGCGGATCGAATCGCCAGGCTGGATGAAGGTGCGGCCAACATAGTGATTGCGGATAATGCCGAGCTCGAACGGGATGCCCGCGGCCTGCGAAAAGCCGATCGCCGCCGGGGTGCCGCTGTCCGGCACCGGCACGACGATGTCGGCATCGACTGGGCTTTCCAGCGCCAGCTCCGCGCCGATGCGCTTGCGCACCTCGTAGACGTTGCGGCCTTCGACCGATGAATCCGGGCGTGCGAAATAAACATATTCGAAGATGCAGAAGCGGGTCTTCTGCGGCTCGAACGGAAACAGGCTTTCGATGCCCTTTGTGGTGACGACGACCATCTCGCCGGGCTTCAGGTCGCGCACGAAACGGGCGCCGATGATGTCGAGCGCGCAGGTTTCGGA
>NZ_RZSX01000743.1:0-3196 GCF_004023105.1 Mesorhizobium sp. M5C.F.Ca.IN.020.32.2.1
CCCTCGTCGAGCCGGGTGAATTCGTGAAAGACCGTGTTCAGCTTGTCGGTGGCAATGCCGATGCCGGTATCGATCACCTGGATCTCGGCCAGTTCGCCGCGCCGCCGCACGCCGACCAGGATGCGGCCATGGCGCGTGTATTTGATGGCGTTGGACACCAGGTTCTGGATCAGGCGGCGTAGCAGATTGCGATCCGTCATCACGCTGAGTGACGAGGGCATGATCGTCAGTCTGAGTTTCTTCTCGGCGGCAAGCGGCTGGAAGTCGTTGCCGATCTGGCGCAGCAGTCCTTCCAGGCTGAAAGCCGTATCGTCCGGTTTCATCGCACCAGCGTCGAGACGAGAAATGTCGAGCACCGCACCGAGAATGGTCTCGACCGATTCCAGCGAAGATTCGATGTTGTTTGCGGCCTTGCCGGTCGGGCCCTTGCCGGCCTTTTCGATCAGCGACGAGCAATAGAGGCGGGCGGCGTTCAGGGGCTGCAGGATGTCATGGCCGGCGGCGGCGAGGAAACGCGTCTTGCCGAGATTGGCCTCCTCGGCCAGCATCTGCGCCTGTGCCAGTTCCTCGTTGACGCGGGTCAGTTCGACAGTGCGGTCCTTGACGCGTTGTTCCAGCGATTCATTGGCGCGCTTCAGCGCCAGATCCTGCTCGACGCGTCCTGAGATGTCGGCATAGGTGGCGACGATGCCGCCATCTGGCATTGGGTTGGAGCGCAACTCCAGGATGCGGCCGCTGGTCTTCAGCTCCATCTGCCATGGGCTGACGAAACTGGTGAGGCGGTTGAGCATCGCCACCCGCTGGTCGGCCGGAATGTCGCCGCGCTCGGCCAGGTGGCGCAGGATGCGGTCGAGCGAGACGCCGACCTGGCCCATCTCGTCGGGCAGGTCGAACAGCGCCCGATACTGGCGATTCCAGCAGATCAGCCGGAAATCCCTGTCGAAGACGGTGATGCCTTGTTCCATCTGGTCGAGCGCGATCTGCAGCAAGTCGCGATTGTGCTGCAGCGCCTCGGTGGCGTCGTCGAGCAGGCGGAAGGCATCCTTGGATTCGCGGTCGTTGCGGCGCAGCAGCAGCGACAGGATCAGCCGAGCCGAGGAGGAGCCGACGGCACTCGCCAGAAGCTGCTCGGAGAAGCGGATGACGTCCATGCTGGCTTGTTCGTTGCCGTGCAGCGAAGCGCCGCTGCTCTCTTCAAACGACTGGAAGGACCGCTCGGTGCGTTCGACGCCAAGATAGCGCGCGATGGTGTCCTTGAGGTCGTTGACGGTGACGGTGGTGCGGAAGCGGCGCAGGCTCGGCATCGGGCTCGCCTCGCGCGGCACGAAGATCGACGCCTGGATGCGTTCCAGCGGCACCGACGCGCGCGACAGCGAGCCGAGCACGAAGAACAGCGTGTTGATCGACAGGCTCCACAGGACACCGTGGTTCAGCGGCTCGGCGATGGTGCCGAACAGCGCTTGCGGCCGCAATGCGTCGAAGCCGAACAGGCCGTGGACGACAATGCCGGTGTCGGACGCGGCGAGCGAAGGAAGCAGCAGCGTATAGCTCCAGACGACGATGCCGGCGACCATGCCGAGCGCCGCCCCCCTGCCATTGGCGCCGCGCCAGATCAGTCCGCCGATCAAGGCCGGCGCGAACTGCGCGATCGCGGCGAAGGACATCAGGCCGATAGAGGAGAGCCGCGCGCTGTCGGTGCTCTCGCGATAGTAGAGGAAGGCGATGAACAGCATGATGAAGATCGCCGCACGTCGCACGTTGAGGATGAGCGCTGACCAGTCCTCGTTCTCCGATGTCGTGGTCTTGAGCAGGCGACGCACAAACAGCGGAATGACGAGGTCGTTGGAGATCATGATCGACAGCGCGACGCTTTCTACGATCACCATCGCGGTCGCCGCCGACAGGCCGCCGATGAAGGCGGCCATGGCCAACACATCGTGACCGCTGAGCAGCGGCAGCGACAGGACATAGAGATCGCTGCTGGTCCTGGTGCCGACCAGCGCCAGGCCGGCGAGCGCGATCGGCAGCACGAAAAGGTTGATCGCCACCAGATAGAGCGGAAACACCCATGTCGCGGTGCGCAGTTCGGCCTCGCTGCGATTCTCGACGATGGTGACGTAGAACTGGCGCGGCAGCATGATGATAGCGAAACCGCTCAAACACGTCAGTACCAGCCAGGTGGCGAGCGACGTGCGGTAGCCCATCGCCTGCTGCACTTGCGTATTCTCGGCGAGCTTGTCGACCATATCGCCCGGGCCGCCGAAGATCAGGAAGGTCACCATCAGGCCGATCGCCAGGAAGGCCGCGAGCTTGACGACCGTTTCCACCGCGACGGCCAGTACCAGCCCGTCCTGGTGCTCGGTGGCGTCGGCGTGGCGCGTGCCGAATAGCACCGCAAACAGCGCAAGCAGCATGGCGACGACCAGCGAGATGTCGCTGACGAAGGGATCGAAGGAGGGCGGCGAGCCGGTATAATGCTCGACCATCAGGCTGACCGAGCCGGAAATCGCCTTCAACTGCAGCGCCATGTAAGGCACCGCGCCTACCGTCGCGATCAGCGTGGCAATCGCTGCTACTGCGAAACTCTTGCCGTAGCGGGCGCCGAGGAAGTCGGCGATCGAGGTGATCTTCTCTGTCTTGGCCAGCCTGACGATGCGCCGAAGCAGCGGAAAGCCGAACACGAACACCAGCACCGGGCCGATATAGATGCCGAGGAATTCAAGGCCGCGCTCGGAGGAAAGGCCGACCGAACCGAAGAACGTCCAGGAGGTGCAGTAGATCGCCAGGCTGAGCGCATAGATGAAGGGCCGGGCCCGGTCAGACCCGGATGTCGTTGAGCGCCGGTCGCCGAGGCTGGCGATGGCGAACAGCAACGTCACATAGGCAATCGCAATGATGACGACGAACCAGCCCTGCACGGCCTGACAATCCTCCCTTGCCGGTTTTGCATCCGGCCTGCTGAGACGCAATCACAGCTTGGCGATCAAGTCCATCGCGGCTTTCGGCGCAGGATGGCTGCGGCTTCGGAATTTTGGCCGGCGGAAACGGTCTTTTGTCCATGCTGCAACCGCAGGTTTTTGCTATTGTGCCAGTGAAGCCAACGATCGGGCGAGGGGCGGCCTGGCCCGTCAGAACAAGGAGGGTCGAATGCTGAAAGAATTCCAGGAATTCATTTCCCGGGGTAACGTCATGGACC
>NZ_RZSX01000744.1:0-3196 GCF_004023105.1 Mesorhizobium sp. M5C.F.Ca.IN.020.32.2.1
CGTACGATCTGGACACCATGGCCAAGGGCGTGCGCCTCGGCCGGGAAATCATGGGCCAGCCGCTGCTCAAGCCTTTGATCAAGCGGGAGCAGCATCCTCACCGTCCCATGCACACGTTGGAGGACTACCGCCAGTATGTGAGGGAAATGGCTCAGGGCGCGCTTCATCCTACGGGCACTTGCCGGATCGGCAAGGACGTCCTTTCGGTCGTCGACAGCCAGCTGCGCGTCCACGGCATCGCGGGGCTGCGGGTCGCCGACGCCTCGATCATGCCCACGGTGCCCTCCGGGAATACCAATGCGCCGGCCATCATGATCGGCGAGCGCGCGGCGGATTTCATCTGCCGTAGCCGCAACGATCTCTGAGGATTCGAAAGTCGTGCGGCCGCGTGCTCGCGGCGCAGACTGTCTTAGACTAACGCGAGTTGAACCATTCCACCGTGTACGGCACGAGGAAGGTGGCCGCCGTCGGGAGATGTTCCGGCATTCCAATCATAGTGGGACGATTTCCATCAGATCCTCGATGCCCTCGTGGCGATCGCGAAGGGCTTGGCCGGAAGCGGGCTGCGGCGTGACGATAGCTCTCTTCTTGCCGATCACGACACGCAGCCCGTGACATGGCTGACGCGGGGCGGATATATGTCCTCCAACGCCCGGCGACGCAGCTATTGCCCATGATGCAATGGCGGGCGAAGGGCGAGAGAGACGTTGAGCTTGACTGTCAGGCAACGATCTCGATCAGGATGCCTTCGGGCGTGTTGACCAGTGCCTCGTAGTATCCGTCGCCAGTCATACGTGGCGCCGACACGAGCAGTCCGGCAAGCTCGAAGCGTCGTGCCGTCGTATCGACCGCTTCCTTGCCTCTGACCGACAGCGCGATATGCGCCCAGCCGACAGTCTCGCGGCCCGCGGGCGTCTCGACCCATGGCCCCTGCATCAGTTCGAGTTGCAGGCCGCTTTCTCGAAGCGTGACGAAGCGGGAGACGAAGCCGATCCGGTTTCGGCTTTCATAACGGTCGCCGATCTCCGCATCGAAAAACGCGCTCCAGAACGCCGCGGCCTGCTCGACATCCTTCGTCCAGAGTGCGAGGTGCGCAAGCCTCATGGGTACTCCTCCAGCCTGGCGCGTCTACGGGCCAATACCGAGCCGGAGGCCCCGCCCCGTCCCGCCTGGACCGGCGCGGAGGTGCCGCGGCTGACGCGTGTTACTCGGTCGGCGCGCCGGCGACGATGATATTCAAACCGGCTGCGCGCAGTTTCGAAGCGAACGGAACCGGCGCATCCCGTTCCAGGATCACGTGGTCGATGTCTGTCACCGCTCCGATGGTGAAAGGCGCGGTCGTCTCCGCCTTTGCGCTGGTGAGCATCAGCGCCTTGCTGGTACTCGCCTCCAAAAGCGCGATCTTGAAGTCCACGTCGGGCATGCTGAAGCCGGCCAGCCCGGCTGCACTCGACATCGCGCAGGCGCCCAGGAAACAAAGGTCGATGCGGAAACGGCGCATTTCCTGGATCGACCGCGCATCGACACATCCGCCCACCTGTGTGTTGACCGATCCGCCGATGACAAACAGCGATATGTCGGTGCGGTTCGCGAGCGCGGCGGCAATCATAATCGAATTTGTGATCACGATCAGCTGGCGGTCTGTCGGCAAAACCCCGGCAAGTTGAAGGTTGGTGCTGCCAGTGTCGAGGAACACGCTTTGCCCCTTGCCGATCAGATCGACCGCGGCTCGTGCGAGTGCCCGCTTACGCGGAATATCCTCGACAGCTCGGCTCTCCATCGGCGTGGAAGCAGGGGAAAGCGGAAGCGCGCCTCCATAGACCCGCTTGCAGATACCGTCCTGGGCCAGGGCGCGAAGGTCTCGGCGGATGGCATCCTCGGAAACGTCGAATTCACCGGCGAGCTCATTTGCCACGACGGACTCGCCGCGCAAGAGCCGGTCGGCGATTGTGCGGCGCCGCCCGAGCGGCAACAAAGATGAATCGTGCATGATCGTGCATAAGCACGAAATTCAAGACGTGTCTAGTCGAAGCAGCTGCTGGCCCATCACGCTGCGGCTTTGATGAAATCGGCGGCCCGTTCCCCGATCATGATACAGACCGCATTGGGATTCCCCGAGATTAATGTGGGCATAATTGAGGCGTCGGCAATGCGAAGCCGATCCACGCCACGTACGCGGAGTCGAGGATCGACCACCGCACCCTCGTCTTGGCCCATACGGCACGTTCCAGCAGGGTGGAGCGCGGCATGCGCCGTCTGCAGGCAGAACTGCCTGATCTGGTCGCGCGATTTCATGGCTGCCAACGGCACATGCCTCGCTGAGACATACCGCGTCATTGCCGGTTTTTCCATGATGTCGAGGGCGGCCATCGTCCCGTCGGTGACCGCCTCGAGATCGGCGTGATCGGAGAAATACCGTGGTGCGACACGCGGATTGTCGGCTGGGTTTGCGCTGACGAGCGTAACCTCGCCGCGCGAGCGGGGTCGTATCTGCCCAAGATTGACGGTGCAGCCGTTGCCACCCGGAACGGCCTCAACTCCTTCCTCGATACCCGCACCCACGACCATGAAGAACTGCACATCGGGAAGGGCTTCGTCCTTATTGCCCCACCAGAAGGCTCCGCCTTCGATGAGGTTGGAGGAAGCAGGACCGCCTCCGAACAGCAGGTAGTTCAAGCCGGCGGCCGCCTTCCAATGCAGTTTCTTGTACTTGTCGTAGCTATGCGGCCCATTGAGCTGATAGATCAGGGATATCTCAATATGGTCCTGTAGGTCTTGGCCGACACCCGGCAGGTCGGCTATCACATTAACGCCGTGCCCGGCGAGCGCGTCGGCCGGGCCTATGCCTGACAGCATCAGCAACTTCGGCGTTGCGATGGCGCCGGCCGAGACGATCACCTCACGCTCGGCACGCACAACGAACCTGCGGCCCAGCGAAAGGTATTCGACCCCGACAGCCCGCCCCTTTTCGATGAGGATCCTGGTTACCGTGGCTCCTGTCCGCACGTCCAGGTTCGGGCGCTTGCGCGCCGGCTTGATGAACGCAGTTGCCGCGCTGCTGCGGCGTCCGCTCTTGGAAGTTATTTGATAAAGACCGCACCCAGCCTGACTGCCCGAATTGAAATCCGGATTGTAAGGCAGCCCGGCCTGCTGGCATGCTTGAAGCCATGCCCGGGTCAGCGGGTGGATATAGTCG
>NZ_RZSX01000745.1:0-3194 GCF_004023105.1 Mesorhizobium sp. M5C.F.Ca.IN.020.32.2.1
GTCCTATGATGCCGGCGCTATCGTCGGGTTGGCCATAGCCATTGCCGGTTCCGAGGACCCGGCCAAGATCAAGGACGCGATCTACAAGGCGGTCGATCCGGCCGGCACGCCGATCTATGCCGGCAAGGACGAGTTCGCCAAGGCGCTCGGCCTGATCAAGGATGGCAAGCCGATCCGTTACGAAGGCGTCATCGGCCCGGTCGCATTCGACAAATACGGCGACATCACCGGCCCGTTTCGCCTCTGGAAGATCGTCGACGGCAAGGTGACGACCGACGGCGAGATGACCACGGATGACGTCAACGCCCTGCAGGCGAAGCTTCAGTAAGGCGCCTATGTCTTGTCCGGCATCATTTCACTAGGGTTGATGCCGGACACTTGCATCGTCCCGTTTGTTGCCCGGGCATGCGCCGGTTGGTTGGGGATGGAAACGAACACCGCTCTGGCCGCCGGCATTATCCAGGGACAGGCGTAATAATCGGCAATGCGGTTTATGACCCCGTCGATCGCTTCGATCCGAACCGGATGGGCTGGTTTCCAACCGCCTTCGGCGCGGTGGAGCACGAGCAGCACCGCTTCGCCATCGATCTCGCCAGTCACCATCTTCCAGGTCATTTGGGCGTTTTCATACTCGACAAAATAGGGCGATTCCAACAACTGGCCCTTGAAGCAATCCGCGACCCGCAATTGGGCATCGGCGCTGGTCAACGCCCGCACGCCATCCCAGTCACGGCGATTGAAAAGCTCGACATAGCGGTTGAGCAATTTTGAAAGCTCGGCATTGCGCTGGGACTCCGAACGGACGTCTGGTTCGTTTGGCAGCATCGCCAGCTTGGAGCGTCCACGGCTCAACGCCGCCTTGACGCCACCCACGGTCGAGCCGACGAGGCCGGCGATCTCTTCCAGCGAATAGTCGAATACATCCTTGAGCAGGACGCAGGCGCGTTCCTTGGGCGGCAGGTGGATCACCAGCCGTTCGATCGCGCGATCGGCGCCCTGGCCCGGCGGCTCGATCGGCAGGATGATTTCGTTTTCGACAAAATTGGCCTCCGCACGCTCGCGCGCTTGTCTGCTTCGCAGGAAATCGATGCAGCGATTATGCGCAATGCGAAACAGCCAAGTGCGAAGAGCGCTCGGATCGTCAAGCTTCACGATCTTCCGATAGGCTTCGAACAGGGCCTCCTGCATGACGTCTTCGCCGTCGAGCGTCGAACCTGTCATGCGTGCACAGTAGCGGTGCAGCCGTCCGCGCAAATGTGCGACCGTCTCCAGGAACGCGGCGTAGCGGACGTCAAAAAGCCCGGTTGGATCGACTCTTGGCTGCATCTTCATGGTATCAATATCCAGAGACGGATCACCGTGGGATATAGGTCAGCGTGATGACGCCGTTCTTGAACCGGTGCGTGTTTACAAGCTCCAGCTTGACCAGGGACGGCTCGATATCCTGGAAAGCGCGTTTGCCATGGCCCACACGGGTGGGCACGATGGAGAGCTGATACTCGTCGACTAGCTTGTTGGCGAGCAGCGTCTGGTCGAGATTGCTCACCCCATATTTCAGTATGTCCCCGCCGGCCTGCTGCTTGATCCTGGCGATTTCGGCGGCGACATCACCCTCGATCAGCGACGCGTTCCAGCTCACGTCTTTGAGGCTGCGTGATGCGACAAGCTTCTTCAGCCCGTTCATGCGATCCATATACTTGCTACCCTTGACCTGCGGCCAGCGCGCCGAAAACATTTCATAGGTCACGCGACCGAGCAGGAAAAAATCCGCCTCGCCAGCCTTTTGGTAAGAATGCTCCCTGGCTTCTTCGTCGAAGAAGGGCGAAGCCCAGTCCATTGGTGCTTCAATGACGCCGTCCAGCGAAATGAAGCTGCCCACGATCAATTTTCTCATTGCACGTCTCCGGTTGCGCAGCAGGCCTTCCCGTCATGATCGAGAACCGGCGAACGAACCGGTCCCTCGATCGTGACAAGGCACCCGATAGCTAAGACGTTCCCGGTTCGATTTTGGATACGTGCGTGAAGATCGTTTGAACTAATACAGCGGCTTGGCCATGTGCCGGGGCGACGGCCATTCTGTCGTGATCCCCGGCTGCACCGGCCGCTCGAGATAGGTCGACAGAACCACGTAGCTTCGTGTCGAGGTGACGCCGGGCGTTTCGTAAAGCCGCGACAGCAGGCCTTCGAGCGCCCGAGTGTCCTCGGTGCGGACCTTGATCAGCATGCATGTGTCGCCGGCCACCGAATGAATCTCCTCGACTTCGGGGTGCTCGGAAATCGCCATCAGTTCGGGGGTCTTTCCCCAACCCTTGGTGTCGATGTGCACGAAAGCGAGCAACGGCTTGCGCACCGCCTTGGGATCGATGATCGCCGCGGTGTTGCGGATGGCGCCGCTGCGCCGAAGCCGCTTCACCCGTTCATGCGCTGCCGGCGGCGACAGGCCGACGCGATCACCGAGCTCGGCATAGCTGATCGTGGCGTCATCGACCAGAACGCCTAATATCTTTCGGTCGGTTGCGTCAACGTCGCGGGCAGCAGGCCGGTTCTGCGGAACGCCATCTGTTTCTTCATCCATAATGAAGTTCCTTATTGATACAGAATTTAATACGGCCATTATGGCCATATGTCGAACAGTGATCAAGCCGCAACTTTGACGGCAAGGCCGCCTATCCCGGCGCTCGCTTATCTGCTGACCGGATGCATAGCCGTGATCGGCTCCAACTCGCTGGTCCTCGGTCCGATAGCACCGGCAGTGGCCGCGTCGTTTACGACGAGCGTGCCGGCCGTCATGATCGCGTCCGCTGCGTTCGGTCTTGGCACGTCGGCAAGCGCCTTGTTCCTGGCGCGCTATATAGATCGGCTCGGCGCCCGCCGCATGCTGCAAGGGGCGTTGCTGCTGCTGGCGATAGCACTTGTCTCCAGCGCTGCCGCGCCGACGGTAACAACGCTGGTTGCGGCCCAGCTTCTCGCCGGCATCGCTGCCGGTGTCGCCATGCCGGCAATCTATGCCAGCTCGGCAGCGATTGCGCCGCCTGGCCGCGAAAGCGGGACGATCGGCGTCGTGCTGACCGGATGGACCCTCAGCATGGTGGCCGGCGTCTCATTATCGGCGGTGCTTGCCGACCTCGTGCATTGGCGCGCTGTTTTTGCGGCGGTAGCGGTCCTTGCGGCGCTCGCATTGACCGGTCTTACGC
>NZ_RZSX01000746.1:0-3190 GCF_004023105.1 Mesorhizobium sp. M5C.F.Ca.IN.020.32.2.1
CGGTGAGCGAAGCGGGCGCCTTCGCGCTCGTTCTGGAGAAAGTTCCCGAGGCGCTCGCCCGCCGGATTACCGCAGAGGTAGCGATCCCGACCATCGCATTGGCGCCTCGGCGGCTTGTGACGGGCAGATCCTTGTCGTCGACGACATGCTGGGCCTCTTCGGCGACTTCCGGCCCAAATTCGTCAAGCGCTATGCTGAACTGGGGGAGGCCGCTGCGGCTGCCATCGCGGCCTATGCGCGGGAAGTGAAGGAGCGCCGGTTTCCAGCCGCCGAGCACGTGTTTGCCGACGCGCCCAAGCCCGCCGACGCGGACGCCACAAACAGCGGAGAAACAGCGTGAGCGTGCCGATTGCCAGGAGCGTTGCCCAGCTTCGCGAAATCGTCGCCGCGTGGCGCCGCGAGGGTGCGAGGATTGCCGTGGTGCCAACAATGGGCGTCCTGCAGGAGGGCCATCTCAGCTTGGTGCGCGCGGCACTCGAGAAGGCCGACCAGGTGATCGGGACGCTCTTCGTCAACCGAAGCAGTTCAACAGCCAGGCTGATCTGGCCGCGTATCCGCGCACGGAGGAGGATGCCACCAAGCTGGCGCCCCTTGGCGCGCACCTGCGTAGGGCTGTGCGGCGCGTTCCGCCCGGGGCATTTCGAGGGTGTGGCTATCGTGGTGGCAAAACTCTTCCTGCAGACGGGCGCCGATCTTGCCTTCTTCGGTGAAAAGGATTTCCAGCAGCTGCAGGTGATGGCGTCGCATGGCGCGTGATCTGGATATTCCGATCGACGTCGTTGCTTGTCCTACTGTTCGTGAACCTGACGGGCTGGCGCTCTCCTCGCGCAACGTGCGCTTATCTCCGTTAGAGCGGCAGGTAGCACCCAGGCTCGCCGCCATCCTCTTCGCAACGGCCGCACGCATCACCAGTGGAGCGCCGGTCGAAGCGACGCTCGACGAGGCGCGGTCCGCGATTGCTGCGGCAGGTTACACTCGGATCGAGTATCTCGAACTGCGGGCTGAGGGGGACCTCGCGCCGATTCAGACCCTTGACCGGCCCGCACGTTTGCTCGCGGCGGCGTGGCTCGGAGATACGAGGCTGATCGACAATGTCCAGATCCCATCCCGGTCAGGAGCCATCACACGCACAGCGGCTTGAGGCGGATCACGCCCTGCCAAACCTCGAACCGAGTGGGTGCGCGGGGCGAATTGGACTAAACCAAGCTCGCAGCGAGCTTTCAGTATTTGTCCACCCAGCTGGAACAAGAAGGGCGGCAGGATGTGTTGGCTTGAATCGTGCCTGATCTGCACTGAATTGAACCTGGTGGCAATTTGAACCTCGGCGGTCGACGGCGCTATTACATTGGCCGTCGACCCTATGATCCATGGGTGGAAACCTCATCCGTCGCAATGCACATTGGTGATTTGTAAAATGGACACAAAATCCGCTTAGCGCGGCGTCGACCAACGGCGCGCGTATAATCAGCGGCCGAATTAAGAAAATTGCCGAATAACATCGTTTCGCATCCGGATTAGCACAATCTCCGCGAACCCCGTGCCTTACTCTGTCCGGAGTGGCACGACTGTGGCCCGTTGTTGGCATGCGAAAGCGCTGACGCAGAAGCTCCTGCTGACCGAACTCACAAAACACCTTGCTTCGAACGGCTGAGTATAAACCGGACGAGGATAAAGATGATCACTCGCCTTTGCGTCCTCGTGAACTTCCAATTCGCACTCACGAGATTGTCGTTCTTGGTGGAGGATCGCGGGAACGAGCGTTGCGTTTCGTCTCATGTCGCGATCTTAGAGCAAAACACCTTACCTCTGGCAGTACCTGGCATGGGAGCTGCCCGTTTGGCGGGCAGCCTACATTGGGCGTGCAGATAGTCTTCTAAGAGTATGTTGCAAGACAGCACAAGAAACGAGATCTGAAATGAAGGTACTCGTCGCAGTGAAGCGGGTTGTGGATGCGAACGTCAAGGTCCGGGTGAAGGCTGACGGTTCGGCGGTGGAACTCGCCAACGTAAAGATGGCGATGAACCCGTTCGACGAGATCGCGGTCGAAGAGGCGATCCGGCTGAAAGAGGCCGGCAAGGCGGAAGAGATCATCGTTGTCTCGATCGGGCCGCAGCAGGCGCAGGAGACCTTGCGCACCGCGCTTGCCATGGGCGCCGACCGCGCTATCCTGGTCAAGACCGACGAGCAGACCGAGCCCCTGGGCGTCGCCAAGGTGCTGAAGGGCGTGGTCGAGGCGGAAAAGCCCGGTCTCGTCATTCTCGGCAAGCAGGCGATCGACGACGATTCGAACCAGACCGGCCAGATGCTGGCCGCACTTCTGGGCTGGGCGCAAGGCACTTTTGCCTCCAAGGTCGTTATCGATGGCGACAAGGCCAAGGTGACGCGCGAGGTCGATGGCGGCCTGCAGACGGTGGAGCTGAAGATGCCGGCGATTGTCACCGCGGATCTTCGCCTCAACCAGCCGCGCTATGCCTCGCTGCCCAACATCATGAAGGCCAAGAAAAAGCCGCTCGACGAAAAGAGCCCGGCCGACTACGGCGCCGACGTCAAGCCGCGGCTGAAGGTCGTCAAGACCGAGGAGCCGGGCGGCCGCAAGGCAGGCGTTAAGGTCAAGAGCGTCGCCGAACTGGTCGACAAGCTCAAGAACGAAGCCGGCGTGCTGTAGGGCTGGAAGGGACAAAAAAGATGACAATTCTTCTGATTGCCGAACACGACAATGCGGCGCTTTCCGACCAGACCGCCAAGGCGCTTTCGGCGGCACTGCAGATCGGCTCGGACGTGCATGTGCTGGTCGCCGGCAACGGCGCCAAGCCCGCAGCGGACGCAGCCGCCAAGCTCAAGGGCGTGAGCAAGGTGCTGCTCGCCAAAGCCGACGAGCTCACCGAGCGTCTCGCCGAACCGCTGGCGGCGCTCGTCGTCGGCATAGCCGGTGCCTATGACACGATCATCGCGCCGGCAACCTCGTCGGGCAAGAATGTCGCGCCGCGCGTGGCAGCTCTGCTCGATGTCGCGCAGGTGTCCGAGATCATCGAGATTATCTCGCCGGACACCTTCAAGCGGCCGATCTATGCCGGCAACGCCATCCAGACGGTGCAGTCGAGCGACGCCAAGAAGGTCATCACCGTGCGCACCGCCTCCTTCCAGGCTGCACCCGAGGGCGGTTCCGCCCCGGTCGAGACGGTTCCGGCGG
>NZ_RZSX01000747.1:0-3189 GCF_004023105.1 Mesorhizobium sp. M5C.F.Ca.IN.020.32.2.1
CAACTATGCCATGGGCATCAAGGAACACATCGTGTTCCCGGAGATCAATTACGACAAGGTTGATCAGATCTGGGGCATGGACGTCATCGTTTGTACGACTGCGAAGACGGACGACGAAGCCAGGGCATTGCTCAAGGCCTTCAACTTCCCCTTCCGCCAGTAACGGCAGCGAGAAAAGGAAAAATCTGAAATGGCAAAGACCAGCTCAGTCGAGAAGAACAACAGGCGCCGCAAGCTTGTGGACCAGTACGCTGCCAAGCGCAAGGCCCTCAAGGCGATCATCATGGATCAGTCCAAGCCAATGGAAGAGCGCTTCCGCGCCCAGCTGAAGCTTGCGGCACTGCCGCGCAACTCGGCCAAGATCCGCATCCGCAACCGCTGCGAAGTCACCGGCCGTCCGCGCGCCTACTATCGCAAGCTCAAAGTATCGCGCATCGCGCTTCGTGATCTCGGCAATAACGGCCAGATCCCGGGCCTGGTCAAGTCGAGCTGGTAAGGAGGACGTAACATGTCATTGAGCGATCCTCTCGGCGATATGCTGACCCGCATCCGCAACGCCTATGGCCGCAAGAAGTCGAGCGTTTCGACGCCGGCCTCGCGCCTGCGTACCCGCGTCCTCGACGTGCTGAAGGCGGAAGGCTATATTCGCGACTACAGCCAGACCGACTTCGACAACGGCAAGTCCGAAATCGAGATCGAACTGAAGTATTTCGACGGTGCGCCGGTCGTGCGCGAAATCGCCCGCGTCTCCAAGCCGGGCCGTCGCGTCTACGTTTCGGCGAAGTCGATCCCGCACGTCGCCAACGGCCTCGGCATCGCGATCCTTTCGACGCCGAAGGGCGTCATGGCCGACCACGAAGCGCGCGAACAGAATGTCGGCGGGGAAATCCTCTGCCAGATATTCTGATCTGGAGCGCGATCCCGGAAAGTGGAATCCGGTTTTCGGACACATGTTCGAAAACAGAGACCTGAAACAAGAGAAGTGACGAGGACAACAAAATGTCTCGTATTGGAAAGAAACCCGTTTCGCTGCCGCAGGGCGTGACCGCGACCGTGGACGGCCAGACCGTCACGGCGAAGGGTCCCAAGGGTGAGCTGAAGTTCGTGGTGAACGACGAAGTGCTGGTCAAAATGGAAGGCAGCGAGATCGCTGTCCAGCCACGCGACCAGACCAAGACCGCTCGCTCCAAATGGGGCATGTCGCGCACGCAGATCGTCAACATCCTGCAGGGCGTCAAGGACGGTTTTGAAAAGAAGCTTGAGATCACCGGCGTCGGCTATCGCGCCGCCATGCAGGGCAAGAACCTGCAGCTGGCGCTCGGGTTCAGCCATGATGTCGTCTACGAAACGCCGCAGGACATCACGATCACCGTGCCGAAGCCGACGGAAATCACCGTGACCGGCATCGACAAGCAGAAGGTCGGTCAGGTTGCTGCCGAGATCCGCGAATATCGCGGTCCCGAGCCGTACAAGGGCAAGGGCGTTCGTTACGCTGGCGAGAAGATCGTCCGCAAGGAAGGCAAGAAGAAGTAATTTAAACGCCGCGGGGAGCGGTCGCGGGAGGCTTGTCCTACCGCACAGGGTTGCCCCCGTTTTTTGAAGGCAAGGAACTGATATCATGGGCTCGAAAGAATCCACACAACGCCGCGCTCAGCGCGTCCGCCGCCAGATCAAGAAGGTCGCGGGCGAGCGCCCGCGGCTGTCGGTCCACCGCACGTCGAAGAACATCTACGTGCAGGTGATCGACGACGCCAAGGGCCACACAATCGCTGCCGCCTCGACGCTGGAGAAGGACCTCAAGGGTTCGCTCAAGACCGGTGCCGACACTGCCGCCGCAGTGGCAATCGGCAAGCTGATTGCCGAGCGCGCTTCGAAGGCCGGCGTCAAGGAAGTCGTCTTCGACCGTGGACCGTACATCTATCACGGCCGCGTCAAGGCGCTGGCCGAGGCCGCCCGTGAAGGCGGCTTGAGCTTCTAAGGCATGATCCCGAACCGGAGGTCAGCGCAGCAAAAAGTTGCAGACTTTTCGGATAAGATCATGCGAAGGAAAAATGAGTTTCGCCCCCGGCAGCCCACAGAGGTGCCGGATATCATCATCAACCGTGCTTCCGGAAAAAAACAAGGAACAGGATATGGCACAGGAACGTAGGGATGGCGGCCGCGGCCGTGATCGCGAAGAGCGCGACGACGGCATGGTGGACAAGCTCGTCCACATCAACCGCGTCGCCAAGGTCGTCAAGGGCGGCCGGCGCTTCGGCTTTGCAGCACTCGTCGTCGTCGGCGACCAGAAGGGCCGCGTCGGCTTCGGTCACGGCAAGGCGCGCGAAGTGCCCGAGGCGATCCGCAAAGCGACCGAATCGGCCAAGCGCGACATGATCTTCGTGCCGCTGCGTTCGGGCCGTACGCTGCACCACGACGTCGAGGGACGCTGGGGCGCCGGACGCGTTCTGCTGCGCGCTGCCAAGCAGGGTACCGGCATCATCGCCGGCGGCCCGATGCGCGCCGTCTTCGAGACGCTCGGCATGCATGACGTCGTCGCCAAGTCGATGGGTTCGTCGAACCCGTACAACATGGTTCGCGCCACCTTCGACGCGCTGAAGAGCCAGATGCATCCCAAGGATGTGGCTGCTGCGCGCGGCATCAAGTATTCGACCCTTCAGGCCCGCCGCGGCACCGCCGTCGCGGCCGAAGAATAGTCGACGCTGACCAGGGATTTTGACCATGCCCAAGAAAGCAACCAAGACCATCACCGTCGAGCAGATCGGTTCGCCGATCCGCCGGCCGAAGGAGCAGCGAGCGACGCTGGTCGGCCTCGGCCTCAACAAGATGCACAAGCAGCGCACGCTGGAGGACACCCCCTCAGTGCGCGGCATGATCGCTGCCGTCCAGCATCTCGTCCGCGTCGTGGACGAGGGCTGAACCAGAGCGCAGGAGAACTCAGATGAAACTCAACGATCTGCGTGACAAGGACGGCGCGACGCATTCCAAGAAGCGTCTCGGCCGCGGCATCGGTTCCGGCTCGGGCAAGACTGCCGGCCGCGGCGTCAAGGGCCAGAAGGCGCGCTCCGGCGTCGCCGTCAACGGCTTCGAGGGTGGCCAGATGCCGCTTTACCGGCGCCTGCCGAAGCGTGGCTTCAACAACATCTTCGCCAAGAGCTTTGCCGTCGTGTCGCTGGCCCGCATCCAGGC
>NZ_RZSX01000748.1:0-3182 GCF_004023105.1 Mesorhizobium sp. M5C.F.Ca.IN.020.32.2.1
ATATTAACGGGCTGCCGGGCCCCTGCCCTGCCCGGTTCAAGCCCCGATCGAATTGGAAAAAAATTGGCTTCGCAGCCGCCCGCCAGGTTTGGAGACAAGGCCAAAGCCGCAGCGGCAAAACCGCTGCGCGCCGATGCGCAGCGCAACCGCGACATGCTGGTCGAGGTCGCAGCAGTGGCCTTTGCCGCACATGGCGTTGATGCCTCGCTGGAGGAGATCGCGCGCCAGGCCGGCGTCGGCATCGGCACGCTCTACCGGCACTTTCCGACGCGCGAGCATCTGGTCGAGGTGGTCTACCGGCGCGAAGTGGAAGGCCTGTGCCAGGCCGCCGACGAGCTCGCCCTTCACCATTCGCCGGACGTCGCGCTCGAACATTGGATGCAGCGCTTCGTCGACTACATCGCCACCAAGCGCGGACTGGCGACAAGCCTGCGCATCCTGCTCACGACGAACTCCACATTGTTCTCCGACGTTTCGGGCAGGGTGACACTTGCCTTGCGACGGCTGATCGAGGCGGCGGTGGCCGACGGCTCGATCCGCAGCGACGTCGACGCATCGGACGTTCTGCACGCGCTGGGCGGCATCTATTCGGCGCCCGACACCAAGGACTGGCGCGACCGCTCGCGCCGGCTGGTATCGCTGCTGATGGACGGGTTGAGGTTTGGGGCGGGCAGGTCGGCGAAGGGTGGCGGGTGAAGGCTGGGCTGCAGTCGAACCTCCATACTCTCTCAACTGGGGTGGAGGATCCGAAAGCGATCTGGTTCCGCCGGATTTCGATCAACGATTTGGATTGGCCACCAAGCCCATTGCCAAACGCTGGCTCCTGGCGTGCGGGAGAACTGGATTTTCCCGCTAGTGCCTTCAAACTGCAGCGCACGCCGGGGTTCGGCAGTGCGCGCCCGGTCCACGCCGCGAGATGAAGTTCGCGTTGGGTCATTTCCGATGTTGGCGCTTCCTACGAGCATCTGGAAGCGGAACGGCGGCTTCAGGAACTTGTCTTCGATTGCCGGCATCGGGGCGCGCTCGCATCGTTGCGAGCAACTTCTCAGCGGACTCGGCAACGGAAGCCGCCTGCTCCAGGAACTCGGCGCGTTCGGCGGAAAAAACTTAGCGAGTTGACGAAGTTTTCGCTTGCGCCAGCGGCAAATTGGGCGATAGTTAGCGACATGGCTAAGCATGATCCTGATCTATCGCTGCTCTTCCACGCGCTCGCTGATCCGACCCGCCGGTCGATCCTGACCCGGCTTGCCGAAACACCTGCGCAGGTGACGGATCTCGCTGGTCCCACGGGACTGCGTCTGCCCACGGTGATGCGGCACCTTTCCGTACTGGAGGAGGCAGGGTTGATCTCCACCTCCAAGGACGGGCGGATACGCACCTGCGCCATCGTGCCCGAGGCTCTGGACCCGGTGCGGACATGGCTCGATGAGCAGCGGGCCATCTGGGAAGCTCGGCTCGACCGGTTGGACGCATTTGTGATGAATGTGATGAAGGAGCGCGCAGAATGACACAGAACGTCGCTACAAACAGCGCGACCCATGCGGTGCCTGATGATAAGAAAAGCCGCTTTGCGACACTCACCTTCGAACGGGACGTGGCCGCGCCATTGGCCGTACTGTGGCAGGCATGGACCGCCCCGGCCGCGCGGGCGATCTGGGCTGCGCCATCAGCCTCGGTTACCGTGGAGTTCCTGGAGGCCGACACCAGGGTGGGTGGACGCGAGATCTCGCTCTGCAAGGTCGAGGACCAGCCTGACATCCGGTGCGAGAATGGCTGGCTTGCGCTGCAGCCGGCGGTGTGCAGCGTGAACTATGAGGTGATCTCGTGCGAAGGCGTGACGCAATCAGCAGCGCTGGTGACGGCAAATCTTTCAGGCACGCACGAGCGCAGCCGGCTGATCGTGACGGTGCAACTTTCATCGCTGGCGCAGGATATGGAGGCAGGCTATCGGGAAGGCTTCTCCGCCGGTCTGGACAACCTCGCGGGCGCGGCCGAACGAACCATGGTGCTGCAGCGGGTAATCCAGGCGCCGCGATCCATCGTGTGGGGCGCGTGGATGAACCCTGAAACGCTGCCGCAATGGTGGGGGCCGGAAGGCTTCTCCTGTCGAACGAAGAGGATCGACTTGCGAACGGGCGGCGAATGGGTTTTCGACATGATCGCGCCTGATGGCACGGTCTTCCCGAACCACCATCTCTATAACGAGGTCCGGCCCGAGGAGAGGATCGGCTATACGCTGCATTGGGGCGAGAACGGGCCGAAACATGCCGACGCCTGGGCCTCGTTCGAGGATCGGGACGGGGCAACAAAGGTAACGCTGGGCATGGTATTCAGCACGGCTGCCGAGTTCCAGGAGGCGAAAGGCTTCGGTGCCGTGGAACTGGGATTGCAAACTCTGGGCAAACTGGAACGCTTCGTCGCATCACGCTGAAATGCCGTGACTTCCCGTCGGCTCGAATTTGGGGTTGTGGACGAGGTCCTCATCCATGTCGCGCCCGTTCTCATCGGGACGGCATCCGCCTCTTCAGCCAGAACGGCATGGCGCCGGTCAGGCTGGAAAAGACCGAGGTCCTGGAGCCGGGGCGGATCACCAACATGCGCTTCCGCTTCACGGGATCGGGCCGAGAATTCACAAAGGGATACACGCAGAGGCGGGTTCTATGAGAAAACTGATCATATGGGACATGGTGACCGTCGACGGCTTCTTCGAAGGTCCGGACAGGGACATCAGCTGGTTCGTCTTCGAAGAAGAACTCGAGAACTACATTCGTGAGACCCAGGGAAAGGCCGACACGCTGATCTTCGGCCGCGTGACCTACGAGCTCATGGCAGCCTATTGGCCGTCCGAGCAAGGCTGGATCGCGGACTTTATGAACAAGATCGAGAAGGTGGTCTTCTCGCGCACGCTGAAAAGCGCCGACTGGAACAACACGAAGCTCTTCAACGGCAATGTCGCGGAAGAAGTCTCCAAGCTGAAGACCAGGGACGGCGGAGACATCTTCGTGTTCGGCAGCGCCGACCTCACGGCGACCCTGATGGAGCACGGCCTGATCGACGAGTATCACCTCGGGATCAACCCCGTCATTCTCGGGACAGGCACGCCGCTCTTCAAGGGCGGCCCGAACCGGATACCCCTGAAGCATCTGGAGACGAGGACCCTCAAGTCAGGTGTTGTCATTCTC
>NZ_RZSX01000749.1:0-3172 GCF_004023105.1 Mesorhizobium sp. M5C.F.Ca.IN.020.32.2.1
ATCCTGAAGATGCTCTACGGCAACTATGCGGTCGACGAAGGCCAGATCATCGTCCAGCACGAGGACGGGCTCATCGATCTCGCGACGGCGAGCCCGCGCACCGTGCTTGCCATGCGCCGACTCACGATCGGCTATGTCAGCCAGTTCCTGCGCACAGTGCCGCGCGTCTCCGCCCTCGATGTCGTCGCCGAACCGCTGGTCGAGCGCGGCGAGGACCGTGAAGTTGCGCGCGGCAAGGCGCGCGCCTTGCTGGGGCAGCTCAAACTGCCGGAAAAACTCTGGGCACTGCCGCCGGCGACCTTTTCCGGCGGCGAACAGCAGCGCGTCAACATCGCGCGCGGCTTCATCACCGAGCACCCGATCCTGCTGCTCGACGAGCCGACCGCTTCGCTCGATGCCAGGAACCGCGATGTCGTGATTACGCTGATCGCGGCCAAAAAGGCGGCCGGCGTCGCCCTGCTTGGCATCTTCCATGACCACGACATGCGCGAGGCGGTAGCCGACCGCGTCATCGACGTGACCGCTTTTGCCGCCGGGAAAATCGCCGCATGACGCGAAAATTGTCGGAAACGCCGCTGGTCCACGAGACAGCGGAAGTCGAGAATTCGACGCTTGGCCGCTGGACCGAAATCGCCGAACGATGCCGGGTTTCGGAGAGCACGATCGGCGACTATTCCTACATGATGCAGGACTGCGGCGTCTGGTGCGCGACGATCGGCAAGTTCGCCAACATCGCCGCCAATGTGCGCATCAACGCCACCAACCACCCGACGTGGCGGCCGACGCTGCACCATTTCACCTATCGCGCCTCGGATTATTGGGACGACGCCGAGCACGAGAGCGAATTCTTCGCCCAGCGCCGTGCCAGACGCGTCACCATTGGCCACGACACCTGGCTTGGCCACGGCTCGACCGTCCTGCCCGGCGTCACCGTGGGCGACGGTGCGGCGGTCGGCGCCGGTGCGGTTGTGTCGAAGGACGTTGCGCCCTACACCATCGTCGGCGGCGTGCCGGCGAAACCAATTCGCGAACGCTTCGACCGCCACACGGCTGAACGTTATCAGGCACTCGCCTGGTGGGATTGGGACCATGCCCGCCTGCGCGCGGCGCTCGACGATTTCCGCGCCCTTTCGGCGGAAGCGTTTCTGGAAAAATACGGCAGCTGAAGGGGGTGGATGGTGAATAGAAAGGCCTTCACCACCTCTTCTGGCTGCCACCGTCACCATTCACCATTCACGGCGCGCCGCCCAGCCTGTGGGCGGTAACAAAACTGACATCAATCCGACACCGCAGGTTCATGGCGTTGCGCTAGCGATGGTTAACAGACCTTCGAAACGCGACTGGACTGGAACTTGCCTATGTCAGCAACCTCAGCCACGCTCGAAATCCGCGGCGTCACCCGCCGGTTTGGCAAGAACACCGCCGTCAGCAATGTCGATATCTCGATCCCGCACGGTCAGATGGTCGGCATCATCGGCCGCTCCGGCGCCGGCAAGTCGACCCTTTTGCGCATGATCAACCGCCTCATCGATCCGAGCCAAGGGTCGATTTTCTTTGAAGGCGCCGAAGTCTCCAGCCTGCGCGGCTCGCTGCTCAGGCGCTGGCAGCGCGATTGCGCCATGATCTTTCAGCAATTCAACCTGGTGCCGCGTCTCGACGTGCTGACCAATGTGCTGCTCGGCCGGCTCAATCACCACTCGACGATTGTCAATCTGCTCGGTGTCTTCTCTCGCGAGGAACGGGCCGAGGCGATAGCGGCGCTCGAGCGTCTCGACATTGCCCGCACGGCGCTGCAGCCGGCCGGCACCTTGTCCGGCGGCCAGCAGCAGCGCGTCGCGATCGCGCGCGCCATGATGCAGCAGCCGAAAGTTATCCTCGCCGACGAGCCGATCGCCTCGCTCGACCCGCTCAATGCCAAGGTGGTGATGGATTCGCTGCAGGACATCAATCTGCGCGAAGGCATCACCGTCGTCACCAATCTGCACACGCTGGATACTGCGCGCACCTATTGCAACCGCATCATCGGCATGGCTGCCGGCAAGGTCGTGTTCGACGGCCCACCCGAAGATCTCAACCGTGAGGCGGTGCGCATGGTCTACGGTGCCGACAGCAATGGCGGTGAAATCTCCGAGGCCATCACCTCGACCAGCGTCACCATCAAGCAAAAAATCGCCGCATCCGCAGGACCGCTCGAGCCCGCATTTCCTGGCTACTAGGTCCATGATCCCGACAAGTGGATACCGGTATCCAGAAAGGATCATGGACAAACAAAAGAGCGCCTGGATCGCCAGCCCGCGTCAAGGGCGCTGTCAAAATTCGAACGCTACCGGCGCGATGCCGGAATCAACAGGAGAGACGCGAAATGTTTAGAAAGATACTTTTCGGTGCCGTTTCCATCCTCGCCATGGCGATGGGCGGGGTCCAGGCACAGGACCTGAAGGAATTCCGCGTCGGCATTCTGGGCGGCGAGAACGAAGCCGATCGCCTGCGCAACTATCAGTGCTTTGCCGACCACATCAAGGAAGTGCTGGGCGTCGAGAAAGTTTCGCTGTTCCCGGCCGCCGACTACGACGGCGTCATCCAGGGCCTGCTCGGCGGCACGCTTGACTATGCCGAGCTCGGCGCTTCCGCCTATGCCAAGATCTATCTCGAAAACAAGGAAGCGGTTCAACCGATCCTGACGACGATCCAGACCGACGGTTCGACCGGCTACCATTCGGTCATGGTCGCCCGGGCCGATTCCGGCATCAAGACACTCGCCGACATGAAGGGCAAGAAACTCGGTTTCGCCGATCCCGATTCGACTTCTGGTTATCTGATCCCAGTCACGTCACTGCCCAAGGACATCGGCATGGATGTGAAGAGCTACTTCGCGTCGACCGGTTTCGGTGGCGGCCATGAACAGCTTGTCCTTGAAGTCCTGAAGGGCACCTTCGATGCCGGCACCACCTGGGCCTCCGGCGTCGGCGATTTCAAGGACGGCTACAGCTCGGGCAACCTCCGCAAGATGGTCGACAAGGGTGTGCTCAAGATGGACGACCTCGTCGAATTGTGGCAGTCGCCGATGATCCCGAACGGCCCGCTGGTCTTGCGTACGTCGATCGACGCCGGCGCCAAGCAGAAGATCACCGATTTCCTGACCAAGCTTCCGGAAACCGATCCGGCCTGTTTC
>NZ_RZSX01000074.1:0-12715 GCF_004023105.1 Mesorhizobium sp. M5C.F.Ca.IN.020.32.2.1
AGGTGGTCGGCCGCGCCGGCATCGGCGTCGACAATGTCGACATCCCGGCGGCGAGCCGCAAGGGCATCATCATCATGAACACGCCGTTCGGCAATTCGATCACCACCGCCGAGCATGCCGTCGCCATGATCTTCGCGCTGGCCCGCCAGATACCGGAAGCCAATGCCTCGACCCATGCCGGCAAATGGGAAAAGAACCGCTTCATGGGCATCGAGATCACCGGCAAGACGCTGGGCATCATCGGCTGCGGCAATATCGGCTCGATCGTGGCCACGCGCGGCGTCGGCCTCAAGATGCACGTCATCGCCTTCGACCCGTTTCTGTCGGACAGCCGCGCCGAGGAGCTCGGCGTCGAGAAGGTCGAACTGGACGAGCTGTTCACCCGTGCCGATTTCATCACTCTGCACACGCCATTGACCGACAAAACGCGCAACATCATCGACGCCGCGGCGATCGCCAAAATGAAGACCGGCGTGCGCATCATCAACTGCGCCCGTGGCGGGCTGATCGTCGAGGCCGACCTGATCGCGGCGTTGAAAAGCGGCAAGGTGGCGGGCGCTGGCATCGATGTGTTCGAGGTAGAGCCGGCGGAGAAAAGTGAGCTGTTCGGCATGGAGCACGTGGTGGCGACGCCGCATCTCGGTGCTTCGACGATGGAGGCGCAGGAGAATGTCGCCCTGCAGGTCGCCGAGCAGATGGCCGACTATCTAATCAAGGGCGCTGTTTCCAACGCCATCAACATGCCGTCGATCACCGCTGAAGAAGCGCCGCGCCTGAAGCCTTTCGTCAAGCTTGCCGAAGTGCTCGGCGCCTTTGTCGGCCAGGTCACCGAGGATCCGATCAAGGAGGTCGAGATACTGTTCGACGGCTCGACCGCGACGATGAACACGCGCGCGCTGATCAGCGCCACTCTTGCCGGGCTGATCCGGCCGCAGGTCTCCGACGTCAACATGGTGTCGGCGCCGATCATGGTGAAGGAGCGCGGCATCATCGTCGCCGAGGTCAAGCGCGACAAATCCGGCGTGTTCGACGGCTACATCAAGCTGACGGTCAAGACCGAGCATAGGACGCGTTCGATCGCCGGCACCTGCTTCTCGGACGGCAAGCCGCGCTTCATCCAGATCAAGGGTATCAACCTCGACGCCGAGGTCGGCCAGCACATGCTCTACACGACGAATGCCGATGCGCCCGGCATCATCGGCCTGCTCGGCACGGTCTGCGGCGAGAACGGCGTCAACATCGCCAACTTCCAGCTCGGCCGCAACCGGCCTGGCGGCGATGCCATTGCACTGCTTTATCTCGATGCGCCGTTCCCGGAAAACGTGCTGGAACAGGTGCGGGCGCACAAGTCGATCGACTCCGCCAAGCGGCTGCATTTCGATGTGGGCGCCTGAATAATGCCCGCGCGCCGCGTGCTCTGCAAGCACGCGGGGCGCGCGGGCAATGTGGCTGACAGGCTCTGGATTGCACCATGCGGCGTCGAATATTTGCCGGCTAAATCGCTATCTTCCTTCCGCTGTATTCGGCGAGGCTGATACCGCCAAGCACCAGCACCAGGGCCAGTCCCTGATAGAGCTGGAATGTCTCACCGACGATCAGCACCGACAGGAGCGTGCCGAAGATCGGCACCAGGTTGATGAACAGGCCAGCCCGGTTGGCGCCGATCAGTTCGTTGCCCCTGATGTAAAAGATCTGCGAGACGACTGAGGCGCCGATCGCGGTGTAGAACGCTATCGCCCAGCCGCGCGCATCGGGGACGATGACCTTGCCGGCGGCCACTTCCCACAGGAAGAAAGGCAGCGAGGTGACAAGTGCGGCAATCGACAGCGCCAGCATCAGGCTTTGCCAGCGTATAGCCGGCTTCAGCCGCAGCCCGACCGAGTAGAAGCTGTAGCAAAGCACCGCGATCAGCATGATGGCGTCGCCGAAGTTGAGATTCAGCTTGAGAAGTTGGCGCAGATCGCCATGGCAGGCTGTCAGGGCGACACCGACAATCGTCAGCACGACGCCGGCGATCTGCACCCGGTTCACACGCAGGCGAAACAGCACGAAATTGGCGAGGATGATCACGATCGGTATCGCCGCCTGCTCGATCGAGACGTTGATCGCCGTCGTGTAGTTGAGCGCCGTGTAGAAGATCGCGTTGAAGAAGGTGAAGCCGCAAGCGCCGAGCCCGCCAAGCAGCAACCAATGCTTGCGCACCACCGGCCAGTCCTCGCGCAGCGTTCGCCAGCCGAGCGGCAGCATGATCAGAACGGCCAGAACCCAGCGTAGGAAGACCAGCGTCATCGGCGAGATGTGGTCGACCGCCAGCTTGCCGGCCACGGAGTTGCCGCCCCACAGCAAGGTGGTGAACAGCAGGAACAGATAGGCGGTTCGATGCATGGCTAAAATTTCCAGCCGGGAGGGCAGGCGAAGGGTCTTTTGCCGACCTATTGTGGTGGTTCGCCCAAGTAAATGATGTCAAAGGCGAAAATTGTTGTGCCTGAGGGCGCTTTCGGCGGTAAAGAATGGTCGCGCTCGCCGGGTCTTGACGTTATAGAGCGACGTGCGTCCACTGGACGGACAAAGTACACGTCTCAAGGCTTGAATGTTCGCATCGTGCTTTCCGAAAATCGATTCCGATTTTCGGGCCTAATGCGATAGAAGCCTGTCGTTTCGAACTATTTCAAGCCGCTCCGAGCGGCGCCTCAAGGGAAAAGAAACATGGCCAATGTGGTGGTCGTCGGCTCGCAATGGGGCGACGAGGGCAAAGGCAAGATCGTGGACTGGCTGTCGGAACGCGCCGACGTCGTCGTACGCTTCCAGGGCGGCCACAATGCCGGCCATACGCTGGTCGTCGACGGCAAGGTCTACAAGCTGTCGCTGCTGCCGTCCGGGGTGGTGCGGCAAGGCAAGCTGTCCATCATCGGCAATGGCGTCGTCTTCGATCCGCACGCCTTCGTCGCGGAAGTGGCGAAATTGAAGGCGCAAGGCGTCGGGGTGACGCCGGAGCGCCTGAAAATAGCCGAAAACACCGCGCTTATCCTGTCCTTGCACCGGGAGCTGGACGGATTCCGCGAAGACGCCGCCACCAATTCCGGGACGAAGATCGGCACGACCCGTCGTGGCATCGGCCCCGCCTATGAGGATAAGGTGGGCCGGCGCGCGGTCAGGGTGATGGATTTGGCGGATTTGGAAACGCTGCCCTTGAAGGTCGACAGGCTGCTGACGCACCACAATGCGCTGCGCCGTGGGCTCGGCCATGCCGAAGTCACGCATGACGCAATCATGAGAGAGCTGATTTCGGTCGCCGACGAGATCCTGCCCTATATGGACCGTGTCTGGAAGATCCTCGACGACAAGCGCCGCGCCGGCGAACGCATCCTGTTCGAGGGCGCGCAAGGCACGCTGCTCGACATCGACCACGGCACTTATCCGTTCGTCACCTCGTCCAACACGGTAGCTGGTCAAGCCGCCGCCGGATCCGGCGTCGGCCCGGGTGCCATCGGCTATGTACTTGGCATCACCAAGGCCTATACGACGCGTGTCGGCGAAGGTCCGTTTCCGACCGAACAGAAGAACGAGATCGGCGAGTTCCTGGGCACGCGTGGCCATGAGTTCGGCGTCGTCACCGGCCGCAAGCGCCGCTGCGGTTGGTTCGATGCCGTGCTGGTTCGTCAGGCCGTGGCCGTCAACGGCATCAAGGGCATTGCGCTGACCAAGCTCGACGTGCTCGACGGGCTGGACGAGATTAAGGTCTGCACCGGCTACCGTCTCGATGGCGAGACGATCGATTATCTACCGGCCAGCCAGGGTGCGCAGGGGCGCGTCGAACCAGTCTACGAGACGCTGGAGGGCTGGAAAGGCACCACCGCCGGCGCCAGAAGCTGGAACGATCTGCCGGCCCAGGCAGTCAAATATGTCCGTCACATCGAGGAGCTGATCGGCGCGCCGGTCGCACTCCTTTCCACCAGCCCTGAACGGGACGACACAATACTTGTGACCGATCCGTTTCAAGACTAGATTCTCAGCCGTTCCGGGCATCGCGGCCGATTTGCGGGGGCCGGCCCAGAAACGAAATGCAGGTCAACTGAAGCATGGCAGATTTTGTTGGTGCTCTGAAAAAGACGCTCGATAAACTCGACAACCCGACGCCGGAGATACGCGCGAGGGTCTATGACAAGGCCCGTTCGACGATCGCGGACAAGCTGGCCAAGAACATACCGCCGCTGGCGCCTTCGGTCGTTGCCCAGCATAAGCGCACCCTGGAGGACGCCATCGCCAGCGTCGAGCGGGAGTACGCCAAGCCTGCGCCGGCATCCGATCCGCTGTCGGAGCTGGAGGACATCTTCTCCTCCATCGACCGCAACAAGAACCAACCCAGCCACGTCCGGCAGCCGGAAAAGGCCGAGCCGAGATGGCAACCGGCAAAGACCGAGCCGACGTGGCAGCCGGCGCCTGCCGCCAAAGCCGCGCCGAATTGGCAAAAACCGCCATCCGTTGCTTCTCCGCCAGAGCGCACCGATGCGGTGCCTTCGGACGCGGATTTTCCGGCGGCGGACGAGAAGAGCGATACGTTTCGAGACGATGTCTTTCCCAACGACGAGGAGCCGGCGCCGGACACCTTTCAGCGTCTGCGTCCTGCCGAGCGCAAGCGCAGCTATGGCGGGCTGATCGCCGCTGTCGTCGCTTTGCTCGTCATCGCCGGCGGCGGCTATGGCGTCTGGCTGAACAAGGACGCGTTCAGCAACATGATGGGTCTCAACAGCACGACTGTTGCAACCATAGAACCGTTGGTGAAGCCGACCCCGGCCGAGCCGGCTACCGAGGCCGCGGCAAGGCCCCCGGCCGCCGCGGCTCCAACGGATGCCGAGGGCACAAAGTTCACCCAGCGGCTGACACCGGAGGGCGGTGAGGTCGATCCCGGCCCCGCTTCAGAACAAAGCAGTATCGGAGAGGGCGAATCCGTCGCAGCACTGACCACACCGCCGCCGGCCGCACCTGCGCCTACAGCGCCGGCCGGCGATACGCCAGCCACGACTGCGCCCGCCACGCCGGGCGCTGCCCCCACAACACCGCCTGCCGATGAAGCAACGCCGGCGCCGGCGGCGCCGACCGATAGCGCAGCCGCCCCGGCAGCGCCGGCCCCGGGTGCTGCGCCGGCCGCGCCGACAGCCGCGCCTGCGGAAACCGCGCTGGCGGTCGGCCAAAAGGCAATCTTCTACGAGGAGCGTACCAGCACCGCCCAAGGCTCGGCCGAGCCCGGCAGTATCGTCTGGTCGCTGGTGCAGGAATCGCCCGGCGGCAATTTGCCGCCCGAGCCGGCAATCCGCGCCGAAGCGAGCATTCCGGGCAAGGACGTGCAGCTGCGCATGACCATCCGCCGCAACACCGACCAGACACTGCCGGCCAGCCATATCATCGAGATGATTTTCCTGACGCCCGATGGTTTCGACGGCGGCGGCGTCGACAATATCCTGCGCGTCGCCATGAAGGGCTCTGAACAGGATGCCGGCAGCCCGCTGATCGGCATCCCGGCCAAGATCGCCGACGGCTTCTTCCTGGTCGCTCTCAACGACACCAAGGCGGACGAAGACGCCAATCTGACCCTGCTCCGGGGGCAGAACTGGATCGACGTGCCGGTCGTCTACAAGACCGGACGGCGGGCGCTGCTCACCATGGAAAAGGGCATTCCCGGCGAGAAGGTGTTCGACGAGGCGCTGAAGGCCTGGCAAACAAAGACGGCGGGCTGAGGCCGGCTCACCAGCCTCAACGCGCCCCTTGGCTCAGAAGCCTTGGAACAGCATGTCGAGTGCGGCCCCGATGTCGTCGTGACGACTGGAAAGATTTCCTTCGGCAGCAGGCAATTCAGAAGCCCATCAAGGCTGATATGAATTGAGTGACCATGACATGGTCACTGCCGTTGATCGTGAAGGTGGGGTTCAGCCGGCGGCCCGGCACCGGGGCCTGTTGGGCGGCATCAACGGGATGACAACCCTTGTGTTTAGACTTTTAAGAAGATCAGCCTGAACGTCGAGCAGATAGCCGTCGCCTTCAGCTCTCCGGTAGAATTCGTAACGCGCCATCAAAACGGCCGGTACTTGGCCAGTGGCAGTCCGTTGCGCCTGACATAGTCGTTAGAGCTCTCGATCGTCTCCCTGTTTTCCTCCTG
This sequence comes from Mesorhizobium sp. M5C.F.Ca.IN.020.32.2.1, assembly GCF_004023105.1. Taxonomy (NCBI): domain Bacteria; kingdom Pseudomonadati; phylum Pseudomonadota; class Alphaproteobacteria; order Hyphomicrobiales; family Phyllobacteriaceae; genus Mesorhizobium; species Mesorhizobium sp. M5C.F.Ca.IN.020.32.2.1. Next base: position 6,155 of record NZ_RZSX01000074.1, read on the forward strand.
CCACCGCCGCGTTTTTTCGGCTGAAATCGCCTTGGCGATACCCTCCTCGGCGACGCGAGATATGTTAATACCGAGCGCCTTGGCGTCTTCGATCAATCTGGAATCGATGGAGGTGTTGACCGATTTTCGTTGGCCTTTTGGAGTCGATTGAAACATGGAGCAGCTCCCATTCATGCGCATAAGATAGGCGCATAAGAACACGCGTGAAATCCCTACCCCTCCATCTCCTCGCGCAGCATCTCCAGCTCCAGCCATTCCTCCTCGAGCGCTGCCAGCGTGGCGCGCTCCTTACCGAGCGCGGCGATGGTCTTCTGGAATGAGGCCGGGTCGCGCTCGTAATAGGCCGGGTCGGCGATGTTGTTCTCCAGCCGTGAGATCGAGGCGTTCACCGCCTCGATCTTCTTCGGCAGTGATTCCAGCGCGAATTTCTGCTTGAACGACAGTTTCTTTGCTGGACCCTTCGGCGCAGCTGCTTCGGTCCTGCCTGCCGCCGCCACTTCGCTGGTCTCCGCCTTTGGCGGCAGTGCCTTGCGGTTGTCCAGCCTGGTGCCGCCGCGCTGCGCCAGCATGTCGGAATAGCCGCCGGCATATTCGATCCAGCGGCCGCCGCCGTCCGGCGCGATCAGGCTGGTCACCGTGCGATCCAGGAAATCGCGGTCGTGGCTGACCAGGATGACGGTACCGGCAAAACCGGCGACCAGTTCCTGAAGCAGTTCCAGTGTCTCCATGTCGAGATCGTTGGTCGGCTCGTCGAGCACCAGCAGGTTTGCCGGCCGCGCCAGCACACGGGCGAGCAGCAGCCGCGCCCGCTCGCCGCCCGAAAGCTCGCGCACCGGCGTGCGCGCCTGTTCCGGCTTGAACAGGAAATCCTTCATATAGGAGACGACGTGGCGCTGCTCGCCATTGATGACAAGGTTCTCGCCGCGCCCGTCGGTGAGGTATTGCGCCAGCGTTTCGGCCGGGTCGACCGCCTCGCGCTTCTGGTCGAGCGTGGCGACCTCCAGATTGGTGCCGAGCCGCACCGAGCCTGAGTCCGGCTTCAATTCGCCGGTCAGCATCTTCAGCAGCGTCGTCTTGCCGGCGCCGTTCGGGCCGACCAGGCCGACACGATCGCCGCGCTGGATGCGGGTCGAGAAGCCCTTGACGACGGTAAGATCGCCAAAGCTCTTCTCGATGTTCTTGGCCTCGATCACCAGCTTGCCGGATTCGGCGGCGTCGCTGGCCACCATGGTCGCCGCACCCTCGGCGCCGCGATGGCCACGAAAACGCTGGCGCATGGTCTGCAGTTCGCCGAGCCGGCGCATGTTGCGCTTGCGCCTTGCCGTCACGCCGTAGCGCAACCAGTGCTCCTCGCGTACGATCTGGCGGCCAAGCTTGTGCTGCTCGCGCTCTTCTTCTTCCAGCACGTTGTCGCGCCATTCCTCGAAATGGCCAAAGCCCTTGTCGAGCCTGCGGGTCTGGCCGCGATCGAGCCAGACAGTGGCGCGTGACACGCGCTCGAGGAAACGGCGGTCGTGCGAGATGACGATCAGCGCCGAAGAGGTGCGGGCAAGCTCCTCCTCCAGCCACTCGATGACCGACAGGTCGAGATGGTTGGTCGGCTCATCAAGGAGGAGAATGTCGGGCTCCGGCGCCATGACGCGGGCGAGGGCAGCACGGCGCGCCTCGCCGCCGGAGAGATCGTTCGGCAGTTCCTCGCCGGACAGGCCGAGGTGCTCCATCAGATAGGTGGCGCGGTAGGGATCGTCGGCGGGTCCGAGCCCCGCCTCGACGTAGGCGCGGACGCTGGCGAAACCGTCCATGTCGGGCATTTGCGGCAGGTAGCGCACTGTCGCCGAAGGCTGGCGGAACACCTCGCCGTCCTGGGGCTCGATCAATCCCGCAGCGATCTTGAGCAACGTCGACTTGCCCGAGCCGTTGCGGCCGACCAAAGCGATCTTGTCGCCCGCCGACGCCGTCAGTTCCGCTCCGTCGAGCAGCGGCGTGCCACCGAAGGTCAGTTTTATCCCGTCGAGATTGAGAAGTGGCGGCGCCATGTCAGCTTTCGGTAAGCGGGAATGGGTGGGCGAGCAACAGCGCGCGGCCGCTGCCCAGCGCGATTTCGAGCCGGCCCTTGACCTCATTGGAAATGGTCAGCGACGAGCCGAACGCCACCTCGATATGGTTCAGCGGCCATTTGGCGCCGGTCACGGTCAGGCCGGAAAGGTCGGAAAAGCCGAGAATCGAAAACAGCGTGCCATCGGCGTAGTCGAAGCCGGCCTTTCCGCGAAGCAAGGGGGTGCCTTCCTGTGCGCCGCTGGTCAAAAGCACGTCCGTCCCTGCCTCGGCCAGTCGGACGCTGAGCGCCAGGTGCAAGAAGGCGTGGTCGGTCCGCTTGCCACCGAACGCGCCGGCAAGCACGAGGCTGGTCGCGCCGCGTTCGAGCGCGGCGGCGATAGCCAGTTCGCCGTCGGTCTTGTCCTTTTCTGCCGGAAACACCTGGCGGGGCACGGCGGCCAGCTCGTCCGGCAGATCCGCCGGCACCGAATCGAAGTCGCCGACCCAGAGTTCCGGCGTCAGGCTCAGCGTCCGGGCATGGCTCATGCCGGCGTCGGCGGCGATGACACGCGTGCCAGCGACCTGGCGGTCGAGCAGCGGCGTGCGGATAAGATCGCCGCCAAGCAGGATGGTGAATTTGCTCATATGCGTGGCCCTTACCAGCCCTGCTTGCGAAACGGAAGGCCGCGTTCCGGATGCCCGGCAAACTTCCGCTTGCGCCACACCTGGGCCGGGCCTATGTGTCGAAACGCTCTAACGGGGTGCTGGACGCGATCTTCGCGGACCAGCTGAGAGGCAACCATGCCAACCCGCTGAACCTGATCCGGTTTGTACCGGCGGAGGGATTAGACGTTTCGGACAGCCCGACGCCTCAATTCCTTTCAACGTGAACGAAGGAGGCGCCGATGCGCACGTTTTTATCCACTCTTGTTTCGGCAATGCTGCTTGCGGCGGCCCTTCTCGCCGGCATCGGGCCGGCATCCGCGCAGGAAAAACTCACCGTCTATACCTATGAGAGCTTCACCGCCGACTGGGGTCCAGGCCCCGCGGTGAAGAAGGCCTTCGAGGCCGAATGCGGCTGTATTCTCGAATTCGTCGCGGTCGCCGACGGCGTCGCCCTGCTCAACCGCGTCAAGCTGGAAGGCGCCGCAACCAAGGCCGACATCGTGCTCGGCCTCGACACCAATCTGACGGCGGAAGCCAAGGCCACCGGCCTGTTTTCGCCGCATGGCGTCGTCATCGACGTCAATGTGCCGGGTGGCTGGAGCGACAATATTTTCGTGCCGTTCGACTATGGCTATTTCGCCGTCGTCTACGACACCGAAAAGCTAAAGACCCCGCCGAAGAGCCTGAAGGAATTGGTCGACGGCAATGCCGATGAGAAGATCGTCATCCAGGATCCGCGCACCTCGACGCCCGGTCTCGGCCTGCTGTTGTGGGTGAGGTCGGTCTATGGCGACAAGGCGCCGGAAGCCTGGGCCAAGCTTAAGGCAAAGGTGCTCACCGTGACGCCGGGCTGGAGCGAGGCCTATGGCCTGTTCACCAAGGGTGAGGCGCCGATGGTGCTGTCCTACACCACGTCGCCGGCCTATCACATGGTCGCCGAAAACACCGAACGTTATCAGGCGGCGTCCTTCGAGGAGGGCGAGTATCTGCAGATCGAGGTTGCCGGCATAACCACCACGGGTGCGAAGAACCCGTTGGCGAAACAGTTCTTGACTTTCATGACCGGGCCGAAATTCCAGGATGTCATCCCCGAGACCAACTGGATGTTTCCTGCCGGCAAAACTGACAAGCCGCTCAATCCGGCCTTCGACAAGCTCGTCAAGCCGACCAAGACTTTGCTGTTCAGCCCCGAAGAGGTCGCCGCCAACCGCAAAGCCTGGGTCGACGAATGGCTGTCGGTGATGAGCAAGTAGTTTGTGATTGAAAGATGATCACTTTACGGTGCCCCCCTCTGTCCGGCAGGACAGAGGGGCGTGGGCGGGAACTCGGCCTCAGCCATATTTTCTGCTTCGACGATCGTTGAACCAGGCAGGGCGGCATGCATACCGGATATCCTGCCGATCCCCGCGTCACCGCAGGCACCATCGCGCTTGCCGCTGTTGCGCTGCTGATCGGCGGAGCGTTCGCCGGGCTCATCCTTGAAGCTACACGCAACCCGACCGGCGCCGCGTCGACTTTCGATTCCTACCTCTTCCGTGTCGCCCGTTTCACGCTGTGGCAGGCTTTGCTGTCGACACTGCTTTCCGTCGTGCCGGCGCTGTTCGTTGCGCGGGCGCTGTCGCGGCATCCGCGCTTCTTTGGTCGTGGCTTGATCCTGCAGCTCTTCGCCGTGCCGCTTGCGCTGCCGGCCATCGTCGCCGCACTCGGCATTCTGGCTCTCTATGGCCGTGCCGGCTATTTCGCCGGCGTGCTCACCGCGATTGGCGGTCAGGGCTGGCCGGGCATATACGGCCTGTCCGGCATCCTCGTAGCCCATGTCTTCTTCAATCTGCCGCTGGCGACGCGGCTGTTCCTCGAGGCGCTGGCGACAGTGCCGGCCGACCAGTGGCGGCTGGCAAGCCAGCTCGGCATGGGCGCCAGGCCCGCATTCCGGTTGATCGAATGGCCGACGCTGCGTGCGGCACTGCCAGGGGTCGCCGGGCTTGTCTTCATGCTCTGCATCACATCCTTTACCATCGTGCTCACGCTGGGCGGTGGGCCGGGCGCGACGACACTGGAGGTCGCCATCTATCAGGCGCTGCGTTTCGATTTCGATCCTGCCCGCGCGGTGACGCTGACACTGCTGCAGATCGCGCTGACCTTCATCGTGGTGCTTGCATTGATGCGGCTTGGCGCCAACACCGTCGGCGACGCCAACCTGCCGGTGGCACCGCGCCGGTATCTTTCGGCTGGTACGGCCGAGACCGCGCTGAACGCAGCATTGATCGTTCTGGCATTGCTGTTCGTCGCCGGGCCGATGGCGGCCACGGTGACGTCAGGCCTTGGCGCCGATCTCGGCCGGCTGGCGGCCGAGCGCGCGGTGCGGCAGGCAACGCTGACCAGCGCCGTGCTCGCCTTGCTGGCGGCGCTGCTTTCAGTGGCGCTGTCGCTGTCGCTCGTCATGGCACGACGGGCGCTGGCCTTGAGGCGTCGCGTCGACGCCAAGACGCTGCTCGAATACGCCACCGATACCGGCGCCGGCCTCGTCCTCGTCGTGCCGCCCATCGTAATCGGCGCCGGCTGGTTCCTCCTCCTGCGTACTTTCAGCGATGTCTTTGCCATCGCCCCTGTCATGGTCGTCGCCGTCAACGCGGTGATGGCGATGCCGTTTGCCATCCGCGCCATTCGCCCCGGCTATGATGCGGCGAGCGAACGCCACGAACGGCTCTGTTTACTGCTTGGCATTTCGGGCTGGGACCGGTTCCGGCTGGTCGACTGGCCGTCGCTGCGGCGGCCGCTCGCCACCGGTTTCGCGCTCGCGATGGCTTTGTCGCTCGGCGATCTCGGCGTCATTGCCCTATTCGGCAGCGACTCGCTGCAGACGCTGCCTTATCTTTTGCTGTCGCGGATGGGCAGCTACCGCACTATGGACGCGGCAGGCCTGGCATTGCTGCTCGGCCTGGTCTGTCTCGCGCTTGTCCTGGCCGCGGACTGGCTGGGACGGGGAGAAAAATCATGACGCTCAACAGCGAAAGCGGTACGGCTGTGCGGCTGGAAAAGGTCTCGTTCAGCTATGGCGAAGCGCCGTTTTTATTCGATGTCGAGTTCGCCGCCTCGAAGATCACCGCCATCATGGGGCCGAGCGGTTCGGGAAAATCGACACTGCTCAATCTGGTGGCCGGCTTCGAGACGCCGCGATCGGGCCGCGTGCTGATCGGCGGCGCCGATTTCGGCGCCAAACCGCCTTCGGCGCGGCCGGTGTCGATGGTGTTCCAGGAAAACAATCTCTTTGCCCATCTTTCGGTCGAACGAAATGTCGGCCTTGGCCGCTCGCCGTCGCTCAGGCTGACCGAGGCCGACCACGCTGCGGTCGCCGCGGCGCTCAAGCGCGTCGGCCTTGCCGGCAAGCAACAGCGCCTGCCGCGCGAACTCTCCGGTGGCGAGCGGCAACGCGTCGCGCTCGCCCGCGTCCTGGTGCGCGACCGGCCGGTGCTCTTGCTCGACGAACCGTTCGCCTCGCTCGGACCGGCCTTGCGCGACGACATGCTCGATCTGGTAGCCGACGTTCATGCAGAGCGGCGCATGACGGTGCTGTTCGTCACGCATCAGCCGGAGGACGCCCACCGTATCGGCCAGGACATGGTGTTCCTGGACAATGCCACGGTTGCCGCAACCGGGACTGTCGCCGATTTTTTTACCAAGGCTGGACCGGAAGCCTTCCGGCACTATATCGGTGCAGGTCCGTTTGGCGCGGGATCACGAGATGTTGCCCGGAAGCGGACATAATTTACGGCCAAACCGGCTTCAGGCGATGTGGTGCTTGCTTGCCATGGTCAAAGTAGTGTGGCTAGGTCCTCCGATACTGGTCCGGCATATGTT
>NZ_RZSX01000750.1:0-3168 GCF_004023105.1 Mesorhizobium sp. M5C.F.Ca.IN.020.32.2.1
CATAAAGAGCGCTGTCTGCGTTGCGCAACAGGGTGGAAATATCCGAGCCATGCTCAGGAAAACATGCCATGCCGATACTGGCTCCCATGCGCACGTGGTGGCCTTCGAGTTCGGCAAACCGGTTCAATTGCTCCCGAAGCCGATCTCCGAGAGCATCCGCTGCCGCGTGCCGGTCTCCAATCGCCATGATGGCAAACTCGTCGCCGCCCAAACGGATGGCGACCACTTCGTCGGGCCGTTCGACCGATTGCAGGATTTCAGCGACGGCTTTCAGCAGCAGATCACCGATGTGATGACCGAACGTATCGTTCACGCTCTTGAAATGATCCAGGTCTATCAGGAAAAGGCGGAGTTGTTTGCCGGCCAGCCTTGCCCGGTCCAGCACCACGTCCCTGTTGGCTGACATCCAGGCACGGTTCTTCAATCCCGTCGTCGCGTCGCGCCAGGCCAGGAATTCCAGTTTCTTTATTGTTTCCCAACGGCCGATTAGCAATACGGCAGTTCCGATCGCCAGCAGCGACAACACCGCCAGGGCGAACGCAATCTGGTAGTTGAATCTCTTCAGACTTTTTTCTGTCGAATAGAGATCTACGTTGATCTCATCTCCATATTTGTAATATTCGTCATTCATCCTCTCTACGAGCTGCTCGAGTTCCAGCCCCATTTCCTTCAGGCTCTTTTCGTCGAGAGGCAGCCCGGCCGCAATCATGGCATCAAGCCGTGTCACCGCGTCAACGACACGGGGCACGATACTTGCGTAGGCGCGAATCTCGCTCGCTGTCCCAGTGCCGTCGATCCGCTTGAAACGAATGTAGACTAGGTCGTTCGCCGCCGATAAGTGCTCAAGGCTGTCTGCCGACCCAGGGGCGGCCTGGGCGAGCGAAGTCATGTCCCTGAGGTGGGTTACATCGCGTATTGCAATGTGAAACTCGCGGATGGCGAAAAAGCCGAACCGAGGCAGCGAATATTCGATCTTGCTGAGGCTGAGAAACAATATGCTGATCAAGACGGCCGAGCTGGCCGCCGCCGCAGCAATGGCGCTCCCGTAGGTGAGGGGAACGCGCCAGCCACTCGATCCAAACCGTACCATTCGAGCCACGCCGGAGCTCGACTAGCCGCCGGACTCGAGCGTCTTGATCAGCCAGACCCATCGTGGTTTGCGGATTGGCGTATCGAAGGCAGGATAGTCCTTGAGCGGGTAGATCAGCCGGGTCGGACCCTGCGTGCGTCGGGTCAGCAACTTTCCATCCTGGCGGGTGGCAAGCAGGAGAGGACCTTCCGTCCAATCTTCGCGTGGAACTATCTGCACGTATTCGTCCACCGCCCGCAGAGCAACTGAATCCTCGCCTTCTAATCCAACGAGCTTGAGCACATCGCGGAACAGGACGCCTTCAAACGTAAGCTGCCCCTTTTCATATGGACTTGTGGTGGTGACTCTGTAGAGACCGAGCTTTTCCAGCTGTCGCAGCGTAACTGGAATTGACTTGCCGTTCTTCTGAACATTGAAGGCCACTGTGTTCGGCGGTTCCGGGAAATCAGCAGGCTCCAGCGCCGGCGCCGGCAGAATGCCAATCGCCAAAACTGCCAGCATGACCAGACCGCGCTTAAGCGGTAGAAGTGCTGTGTTGAGCAAGGATGACATGCAGCAATCCTTTTCTTCTCGATAGGCAAGCACCAGCCATTGCCTGACCTTCATTCGGGCAGACTGGTACTGTGGCCACGAATGTTTAATTTTTCCGTTAGCTTTGGTTCAGGCCGCGGGAACAGCGGTGGGATAATACTCTGACGCTGGTCCTTGAGGCTGGAGAAGGGCGACCGTTTTCAAACCGGCAGCGGACAAGCCAGCGCAGTGGAGCAGCGGTCTAATCGCCGCGGCTTCGATCTTGTCTTCAAGCGCCGGCGGCGGCCGCGAGGCCAATTCTCTCCAATGTCAATGGGTTTTGACCCTAAGGGCTTGAACCGTGCCGGCCCAGCCCCCACGTAATAAACGGAGGCCCCTCCGCTTTAGTGCAACACCTTTATCATATAATCAGGGGAACCGGTATGTCACCTGTTGAAAGCCTGCAAGCCGGCGAGAGCGTGATCTCCCCCTCAAGGGGGGAGACTAGCCCCTTACCATCGCCTCACCATCCCTTGGTGCTCTTGCCGCACCGCGTCAAGCAACTGGAGCCAGACGCCCCCATGACAAGCAAAACCCGAATTCCCATCCACCTTCAAATCAACGGACATCGCCATGAACTGGAGGTCGAGCCGCGCGTCACGCTGCTCGACGCCCTGCGCGACCATCTCGGCCTGACTGGGACCAAGAAGGGCTGCGACCAGGGCCAATGCGGCGCCTGCACAGTGCATGTCGACGGCCAGCGCGTGCTGGCCTGCCTGACGCTCGCTGCCCAGGCTGAGGGCAGGGCGGTCAGCACCATCGAAGGGCTTGCCGAGGGCGACGGCACGCTGCACGCGGTGCAGGCCGCCTTTCTCGAACAGGACGCCTTCCAGTGCGGTTACTGCACGCCGGGCCAGATCATGTCGGCGGTCGCCTGCATCAGCGAAGGCCATGCCGGTTCGGATGACGAGATCCGCGAATATATGGCCGGCAATCTCTGCCGCTGCGGCGCCTATCCGCACATCGTCGCCGCCGTGCGCCAGGCGGCACTGGAGGTTGCGTCATCCATGGAGACCGCGTCATGAGGGATTTTTCGTATCTGCGCGCCAATTCCGTCGATGCGGCACGCCAGGCGGCGGCGCTGCCCGGCGCCATGCTGCTGGCCGGCGGCACGACGCTCGTCGATCTCGCCAAATGCGGCGTCGCCGAACCCGACACCGTGGTCGACATCACTCATCTCAAGGGACTGGATAGGATCACGGTCGACGACCGGGGCGCCATGATCGGCGCGCTGGCAAAGATGAGCAGCGTCGCCGACCATGCCGCCATCAAGAGCCGGTTCCCTGCCGTTTCGGAAGCGCTGTGGCAGGCGGCTTCGGCGCAGCTCCGCAACATGGCGACCATCGGCGGCAATCTGATGCAGCGCACTCGCTGTCCGTATTTCCGCGATCCGGCGAATTTTCCCGCCTGTAACAAGCGCACGCCCGGCAGCGGCTGCTCGGCGATCGGCGGCGTCACCCGTGGCCATGCCGTGCTCGGCACCAGCGAGGCCTGCATCGCCACTTATC
>NZ_RZSX01000751.1:0-3160 GCF_004023105.1 Mesorhizobium sp. M5C.F.Ca.IN.020.32.2.1
GGCTACTGGTTCGCACGGGAAGTGGTAGATTGAAGCGATAAGGTGAGGAAACAATGATGGATTTTCAGAAAATCCGCGCCCGCGCGGCCAAACGCAAGGGCGGGGAAGCGGCGCTGGCGTCGCTGCTGGGACCTATGCCCGACAATGCCGCGGTGGCTGACATTACCGACGACCGCATCCTCTCGACCATGGCTGAGCGTGTTTTCGCCGCTGGTTTCGTCTGGCGTGTCATCGAGCAGAAATGGCCTGGTTTCGAAGAAGCGTTCCTCCGCTTCGAGCCGAAGCGGCTGTTGTTTCAGCCGGACGATTTCTGGCACGATCTGGCGAGGGACGAGCGTATCGTGCGCAACCCGCAGAAGATCAAATCTGTCCGCGACAACGCGGTGTTTGTCGAGAGGGTGTCGAAGGAGCATGGCGGCTTCGGCAGGTTCCTTGCCGATTGGCCTGAAGACGACCAGGTTGGACTGATGGCCTATCTCGGCAAGCATGGCAGCCGGCTCGGCGGCAACACCGGCCAGTATTTTCTGAGGTGGCTGGAGTGGGACGCCTTCATCGTCTCGGCCGACATGGCGGCGGCGCTGCGCGACGCCGGCCTGGACATCGCCGAAATCCCGACCTCCAAGAGGGATCTCGACAAGATCCAGAACCAGATCAATGTCTGGGCGGCGGAAACCAGCCTGCCGCGCCGGCATATTTCGCGCATTCTGGCGATGTCGATCGGCGACAACCACTCGCCGGAGGCACTGCGCGAATATATGGGCGAATAGGACACGATCGATATGTCGATCGATCCGACACGATCCGTCGATCGGTCAAGACACGATCGACGTCGTCGATCGGTCTGGACACGAATGACACATGTCATTCGGTCTGGGGTGGTCCAAGCGAACGCCATTGCCCGGCGAATTCTGCCGCGCTAAGTCAGCAGGCATGACCATTAACACCGCTTCCGACATATTGCGCATCGCCGTCGCCCAGCTCAATCCGACGGTTGGCGACGTCGCCGGCAATCTCGCCAAGGCGCGCGAGGCGAGGGCGGATGCCGCCCGCCAGGGCGCCGACCTCGTGCTGTTCACCGAGCTTTTCCTCGCCGGTTATCCGCCCGAAGACCTGGCGCTGAAGCCGGCTTTCCTGAACGCCTGCGAGCGGGCGGCGCAGGATTTCGCCGGCGATACTGCCGATGGCGGGCCGGGCGTCATCATCGGCACGCCATTGAAGCGCAAGAGCGGCACCCACAATTCGATCATTTTCGCCGATGGCGGCAAGATCCTTGCAGAGCGCTACAAGCTCGATTTGCCGAATTACGGCGAATTCGACGAGAAGCGCGTCTTCCAGGCTGGTCCTGAAATGCAGGGACCGGTCAATTTCCGCGGCGTGCGCCTGGGGATTCCGATCTGCGAAGATATCTGGGGCGATGTCGGCATCTGCGAGACGCTGGCCGAAAGCGGTGCGGAAATCCTGCTGGTGCCGAACGGCTCGCCCTATTATCGCGGCAAGGTCGACGTTCGCCACCAGGTTGTCATCCGCCAGGTCATCGAATGCGGATTGCCGATCATCTATGCCAATCAGCTTGGCGGCCAGGACGAACTGATCTTCGACGGTGCATCTTTTGCCATCGGCGCCGACAAGACGCTGGCCTTCCAGATGAGCCAGTTCGAGGAGACGGTCAACGTCACCACCTGGAAGAGAAACCGCGCCGCCGCAGGCGGGCAAAATGGAAATAATTCCGACGGCTGGGTCTGCTCCGAAGGGCCGATGTCGAAAATCCCGGAAAAGGAGGAGGCCGATTATCGCGCCTGCATGCTGGGCCTGCGCGACTACGTCAACAAGAACGGCTTCAAGAACGTTGTGCTCGGCCTATCCGGCGGTATCGATTCGGCGATCTGCGCGGCGCTTGCCGTCGATGCGCTCGGCGAGGAACGGCTGCGCGCCGTGATGATGCCTTATCGCTACACTTCGAAGGACTCGCTGAGGGATGCCGAGGACTGTGCCCGCGCGCTCGGTTGCCGCTACGATATCGTGCCGATCTTCGAGCCGGTCGAGGGATTCCTGCATACGTTAACGCAGCTTTTCGAGGGCACCAGGGAAGGCATCACCGAGGAAAACCTGCAGAGCCGCGCGCGCGGCACCATTTTGATGGCGATCTCCAACAAGTTCGGCTCGATGGTGGTCACCACCGGCAACAAGAGCGAGATGTCGGTTGGCTACGCCACGCTCTACGGCGACATGAATGGCGGCTTCAACCCGATCAAGGACCTCTACAAGATGCAGGTCTATGCGCTGTCGCGCTGGCGCAATACGCACGTGCCGCCGGGCGCACTGGGCCCCTCCGGCGAGGTGATTCCGAACAACATCATAGACAAGGCGCCGTCGGCGGAACTGCGCGAGAACCAGACGGATCAGGATTCGCTGCCGCCCTATCCGGTGCCGGACGACATCTTGGAGTGTCTGGTCGAGAACGAGATGGGTGTCGACGAGATCGTTGCCCGCGGCCACGACCGGGCGACGGTGACGCGCGTCGAACATCTGCTCTACATCGCCGAATATAAGCGCCGGCAGGCAGCGCCCGGCGTGAAGATCACCAAAAAGAATTTCGGCCGCGACCGCCGTTATCCCATCACCAACCGGTTCAGGGATGGATAGATCACCGTTTCTCGCTCCTGTGAAATGGCTGCGGCCGGACGATCAGTGGGACAGCTATGCCTGACTGTGAAATCAGCTTCGACGTGTCACGGATCGACTTCCGGGCAACCTCCGACCTGTTGATGGCAAGCTACTGGGGCAGCGGGCGCAGCGATGAAGTCCACCGCCGCGCCTTTGCTAATTCGCTTTGCGTTGGCGCCTATTCCGACGGCAAGCAGGTCGGCTTCGGCCGGGCAATCACCGACCGCATGGTGTTTGCCTATCTGGCCGATGTCATCATCTGGCCGGAATATCGTGGGCAAGGGATCGGCACGCGGCTTGTCCAGGCGCTTATCGATCATCCGGATTGCAAGACAGTCACGCACTGGAGCCTGTCGACCAACGATGCCCACGCGGTTTACGAAAAACTTGGCTTCAGGCCGTCCACCGATGGCCGCTACATGCGGCTCGATCGTATTCCGGTAGCCTGAGTGGACGACGACGGCGCACAACCCGCGATTGTTGCAAATCTTCTGAC
>NZ_RZSX01000752.1:0-3154 GCF_004023105.1 Mesorhizobium sp. M5C.F.Ca.IN.020.32.2.1
CCTGGAAGGACGTCACCTTCAACTACGAATCGACCGACACGGCCGACTTCGTGCCAACCGCAACGCCCAGCTTCTAGACGAAAGGAACCGTCGCCATGATGACCAATCCGGGAAACAAGGTCACGCAGGGACAGTTTTCATTCCTGCCCGACCTGACCGATGAGCAGATTTCGGCGCAGATCAAATACGCGCTGAAAAACCACTGGGCGGTCAGCGTCGAGTACACGGACGATCCGCATCCGCGAAACACCTATTGGGAAATGTACGGCAACCCGATGTTCGACCTGAAGGACCCGGCGGGCATCCTGCTTGAAGTCAACAGCTGCCGGAAAGCCATGCCCAACATGTATGTCAGGGTCACCGCCTTCGATTCGACCAAGGGCTGGGAAGCGCCACGCATGTCGTTCATCGTCAACCGGCCGCCCAACGAACCCGGGTTCCGGCTGCTGCGCCAGGAGCGCGACGGCCGCAGCCAGGGTTATTCGATCGTGCCTTATGCGACCGACAGGCCCGAAGGCGAGCGGAGCTAGCCGAAACCATGCTGGATGCGATAGCAAAGGGCGCTGCCGCGCAGGACGAAGCGGTTGATCTGCAGGCCGAGTTCGAGGCGTCTAACATCGACGAGGTGATGGACAAGCTCGACCGCGAACTCGTTGGCCTGAAGCCCATTAAGACCCGCATCCGCGAGATCGCGGCGCTGCTCCTGGTCGACCGGCTTCGCCGCAAGTTCGGCCTGACCTCGGGCGCGCCGACGCTGCACATGAACTTTACGGGAAATCCCGGCACCGGAAAGACCACCGTGGCGCTCAGGATGGCCGAAATCCTGCATCGTCTTGGCTATGTCCGCGAAGGCCACATGGTCGCGGTGACGCGAGACGATCTCGTCGGCCAGTATGTCGGCCACACCGCGCCCAAAACCCGCGAAGTGATCAAGCGCGCCATGGGCGGGGTGCTTTTCATCGACGAGGCCTACTATCTCTACAAGCCCGAGAACGAACGCGACTACGGCCAGGAATCGATCGAAATCCTTCTGCAATGCATGGAAAACAACCGTGACGACTTGGTCGTGATTCTTGCCGGTTACAAGAACAAGATGGACCGCTTCTTCGACAGCAATCCCGGCATGCGCTCGCGCATCGCCCACCACCTAGATTTTCCCGACTACTGCGTCAGCGAACTCAAATCGATCGCCGAGACCATGCTGGCGGAACAGAATTACCGTCTCAGCGAGGCGGCGGCCAAGGCGCTCGAAGAGTATCTCCCGATACGCATGCGGCTGCCGCATTTCTCCAACGCCCGCTCGGTCCGCAATGGGCTCGACCGGGCGCGGCTTCGCCAGGCCAACCGGCTTTTCGCGTCGCGCGACCGGGCGTTGACGAAAACCGACCTTATCACCATTGAAGAATCCGATATTCGCGGCAGCCGCGTGTTCGCGGAAGGTAAGCTCGAAGGCGAACCGGAGACGAAGGCGCGCTGACAAGATGACGCCAGTTGGTGTGCAGCGACCGGAAACGGTAGACAGAATGGGAGCCGACGACCATGGGTACTAAGACAATCATCGCGCCCTCGGTGCTTTCTGCGGATTTCTCGCGGCTCGGCGACGAGGTCGAAACGGTCGTCCGGGCGGGTGCCGACTGGATCCATCTCGACGTGATGGACGGCCATTTCGTGCCCAACATCACCTTCGGCCCGCCGGTGATCAAGGCGATCCGCGACCGAACGGACAAGATCTTCGACTGCCATCTGATGATCGCGCCGGCAGATGCATATCTCGCCGCCTTCGCCGATGCGGGCTGCGACATCATCACGGTGCATGCCGAGGCCGGGCCGCATCTCGATCGTTCGCTGCAGGCGATCAGGAATCTTGGCAAGAAGGCCGGCGTATCGCTGAACCCGTCGACGCCGGAAAGTGTCATCGAATATGTGCTCGACCGGCTCGATCTGGTGCTTCTGATGACAGTCAATCCGGGTTTCGGCGGCCAGGCTTTCATTCCGGCGGTCGTCGACAAGGTCAGGCGGATCAAGGCACTGATCGGCAACCGCCCGATCGACATCGAGATCGACGGCGGCGTCACGCCCGAAACCGCGCCCCTGGTCACCGCGGCCGGCGCCAATGTGCTGGTTGCCGGCTCGGCCATTTTCAAGGGTGGCACCGAGGCTGCCTATCGCGCCAATATCGGCGCCATCAGACAGGCAGCCGACGGGGCGATCCGGAAAGCCGCGTAAAACCATTTCATCGGAGGGCAACATGGGGGCGATCCCACCTGTCTGCGATTTCGGCTGGCAAGCCATCGATGCCGTTTTGCCCGGGATCGACGGCAAATCGCACTCGATCTTCAGCCACGCCGGCCCGAACGGGCTGGTCGTAGCCTTCATCTGCAACCACTGCCCTTATGTGAAGGCGGTGATTTCACGCGTCGTCCGCGATGCCAACGATCTCAAGCCCGAAGGCATCGGCTTTGTCGCGATCAATTCCAACGATGCCGACGCCTATCCGGATGATTCCTTCGACAACATGAAGCTCTTCGCCAGAACGAACGGCTTCACTTTCCCCTACCTCCACGACGAGCGCCAGACCGTGGCGCGTGCCTATGGAGCCGTTTGCACTCCGGATTTCTTCGGGCTCAACAGCGAGTTGACGCTGCAATATCGCGGCCGGCTGGACGCGGCGCGACGCGACGCCGGACCGCCCGGGTTGAGACGCGACCTGTTCGAGGCGATGAAGCAAATTGCCCGAACCGGCGACGGGCCGCTCGACCAGATCGCTTCGATCGGCTGCTCGATCAAGTGGAAGGACGCCGCATGAACGTCGGCATGGGTAGGCGGTTTCGATCGTCGAAAGCGATCCTGTTCGATCTCGACGGCACGCTGGTCGATTCGGCGCCTGATATAAGGGCCGCAGTCAACGAGTTGCTGGCCGGCCGCGATCTGCCGCCGCTGCGCCTGGAACAGGTTAAGGCCATGATCGGCGGCGGCGTCAGGAAACTGGTCGAGCGAGCCTTCACCGCTTCCGGTACGCCGCTCCTCGGCAGCGCGCTTGACGAGGCCAACCGCGTCATGGCGCCGATCTACCGCAGACATCTCACCGGCCTGACGACGCTGATGCCTGGCGTCAGGGAGGTTCTCACCCACTTCCACTTGAGCGGAATAGCCA
>NZ_RZSX01000753.1:0-3145 GCF_004023105.1 Mesorhizobium sp. M5C.F.Ca.IN.020.32.2.1
GAGATAGGCTTTTTGGCGCGAAATGCCCGCAACGGTTGCATTCGCCGAGAGGCAAACTGATCGAGACTGACGGGTGGGCATCTATCTCCCGATCGCGGAAATTTCCGTGAACATTTTCGTGCTGCTGGCCATGGGCGCGGCAGTAGGCTTCCTGTCGGGCATGTTCGGAGTGGGCGGCGGCTTCCTCATCACGCCGCTGCTGATCTTCTACAACATACCGCCGGCGATCGCGGTCGCCACCGGCGCCAACCAAGTCATCGCCTCCTCCTTCTCCGGCGCATTGTCGCATGTGAAGCGCGGCACGCTCGACTTCAAGCTCGGCGGTGTGCTTTTGGCAGGCGGCATCGTCGGCTCAACCTGCGGCATCTTTGTCTTTGGTTTCTTGCGCCGGCTCGGCCAGCTCGACCTGTTCATCTCGCTGCTCTATGTCGTGCTGCTTGGCACCGTCGGCGGGCTGATGCTGGTCGAGAGCGTCAATGCGCTGCGCGCCACCCGCAGCGGCGCGGCACCGGTGCTGAAGAAATCCGGCCAGCACAACTGGATCCACCGCTTGCCGCTGAAAATGCGGTTCAGGGCCTCGAAGCTTTTCGTCAGTGTCATCCCGGTGCTCGGCCTCGGCGCCGGCATCGGCTTCCTGTCGTCGATCATGGGCGTCGGTGGCGGTTTCATCATGGTACCGGCGCTGATCTACCTCTTGAAAGTGCCGACCAATGTCGTCATCGGCACCTCGCTTTTCCAGATCATCTTCACCTCGGCGTATACCACGCTGGTCCACGCCACAACTAACCAGACGGTCGACGTCATGCTCGCCTTCCTGTTGATGGCGGGCGGCGTCGCCGGCGCGCAATACGGCGCCAAGGCCGGCCAAAGGCTGCGTGGCGAGCAGCTCAGGGCGCTGCTCGCATTGCTGGTGCTGGCGGTCGCAATCCGGCTCGCCATCGATCTGTTCGTGACGCCGCCCAACCTCTATTCTCTTTCGGGCGTGGGTCTGACCTGATGGCGGGCTTAAGGGCGTTCTTGGCCGTTGCCTCGCTGTCGCTGTTGGCAGTCGCGCCACCGGGAAAAGCGCAGACGCCAGCTACCGAAAATATCCAGATCGGCCTGTCCACCGACCATGTCTCAATCACCGCCGGCTTTTCCGGCGCCGATCTCACCATCTTCGGCTCATTGGAAAATGCCGACCCGCTTGTCGCGCGCCGGGGGCGCTACGACATCATCGTCGTGCTTGAGGGTCCGGCCCGGCCGGTCGTCGTGCGCCGCAAGGACCGGGTGCTCGGCATCTGGATCAATCTGGAGTCCGAAACCTTCGAGAATGTGCCGGTGTCCTATTCGGTGGCGACGACGCGCCCGCTGCAGGACGTAACCGACCCCAACAGCTACAAGCAACTGTCACTCGGCGCCGCCAACATCTACATGCAGCCGGCCGACGATGGCGAGAGTCCGGCGACAATCCAGGAATTCACCGCGGCGCTGCGCGAGCGCAAAACGGCGACCGGCCTCTACAGCGAGAATGTTGGCGGCGTGCAGTTCCTGTCGCAGAACCTGTTCCGCGCCACCGTCAGGCTCGCCCCCAACGTTCCAGTCGGCACCCACAAGGCCCGTGCGTTTCTGTTCAAGAGCGGCCTGTTCATCAAGGAAAGCTCCGCCCAGCTCGAAATCCGCAAGTCCGGTTTCGAACAGTCGATCTTCCGCGTCGCCCACGATTATTCCTTCCTCTACGGCGTCTTCGCCGTATTGCTAGCCATGCTGACCGGCTGGCTCGGAAGACTGGTCTTCCGAAAGGACTAGGCCTCTCCGAAAGGTGGTTCCCCTTTTGGGGTTCATGGGTTAGACCGCGACCCCGGCCCGACTGGAGACGAGCTGTCGCTCCCACATCAGAATACAGGACTTACGATGCGACCAGCATTCGGCGGTATCGACTTCGGCACTTCGAATTCCACCGTGGGCGTGGTCAGGAACGGGCAGCCGCGGCTGGTGGCGCTGGAAGACGGCGAAGTGACGCTGCCGAGCGCCGTATTCTTCAACTTCGAGGACAACCGCAACTATTTCGGGCGCCGCGCCATCGCCAACTATACCGACAGCATCGAAGGTCGCCTGATGCGCTCGCTGAAGAGCGTGCTCGGCAGTTCACTTGTCCATGAAAAGACGCGGATCAAGGCCCGATCGATCGCCTTTACCGAGATCATCGGTCTGTTCGTCGGCCATCTCAGGAAAAAGCTGGAGGACAATGCCGGCCATACGGTCGAGAGCGTGGTGCTCGGTCGTCCCGTGCAGTTCGTCGACGATGATGCCGAGGCCGATGCCACGGCTGAAGGTGAACTCGAGAACGCGGCACGCGCCCAGGGCTTCAAGCATATCGCCTTTCAGTTCGAGCCGATCGCGGCGGCGCTCGACTACGAGCAGAAGGTCACGCGGGAAGAACTGGCGCTGATCGTCGACATGGGTGGCGGCACATCGGACTTCTCGATCGTGCGGGTGTCGCCGCAGCGCGCCCGCTCCCTCGATCGCAAAGACGACATTCTGGCGAGCCGAGGCATCCACATCGGCGGCACCGACTTCGACCGGCTGTTGAGCATCACCCATGTAATGCCGCAGCTCGGCTACCTCTCGCCGACCAAGGACGGCAAGCGCAACTTGCCGGCCAGCTACTTCATCGACCTGGCGACATGGCAGCGCATCAATCTGGTCTACACCCCGAGGGCGATGACGCATCTGCGCCAGATCCGCTACGAGGCGGAACGCGCCGACCTGGTCGACCGTTTCATCCATATTGTCGAGCATCGTTACGGGCACGCGCTGGCTGCTTTGGTTGAAAATGCCAAGATCGCGCTGACGGAGCAACTTTCTGGTGATGTCGTTGTCGCGCTGCCCGGTGCGAAGTTCGCGGCAGAAATTTCGCGCGCCGGGCTCGAAGCCACGATCGTTAGGGAGATCGAACGAGTGGCCGCGACGGTTGGTGAGACCATCCGGGACTCGCAGGTGAAACCATCCGACATCACCGCGGTGTTCTTGACCGGCGGATCGACCGCCATCCCGCTGGCAAGGCAGCAGATATTAGCCTTGTTGCCGCAGGCGTCCGTCATCCAAGGTGACATGTTCGGCTCGGGCGGGCTTGGGCTGGCGCTCGACGCGCAGCGGAAATTCG
>NZ_RZSX01000754.1:0-3144 GCF_004023105.1 Mesorhizobium sp. M5C.F.Ca.IN.020.32.2.1
GTAGAATCGTGAGGACCCGCCGCGCGACGGGATGAGCGACGTGATCGGGATCCGTCGCGAGCGAGAACCGGGGGATGGCGTCGGGCCGATCTGCAAGCGGCGGCAATCCCGCGGTGATGTCGAGCAACTCCTCTTCGCTGAGCCCTACGAGCGGACCGCGCATCAGGGCGCCGAACGCCAAGATGTCGCCGACGTCGGCCAGCACGCGTACGAGCGCGACCAGGTCCTGCACCTCCTGGCGGCGGAACAGGCCTTTCCCGGCCTGGGAAGCGATCGGGAGCCCGCGGGCTTCGAACGCGCGCTCGTAACGCCACAGCTCCGAGCCCGTCGGGGCGAGCAGCGCGATGCCGCCCGGCGTGAGCGGCGCAAGCGCGCCATCTTCGTCGCGGATCGTCACGTTGCCGATCAGCCGCGCACAGAGATCGGCGACGGCTTCGGCTTCGGCGTCGCGGATCTGCGCCGCCCGCGAATCCGGCGGCAGATCGATCGTGATCTTGGCGGCGCACGGCAGATCGTGATCGGGCGGATCGAGCGTTGGCGCGAGCTCCACGTAGCCCGGCTGATTTTGGGCCGAGAGCGGCGTAGCGAAACAGCGGTTGATGTGGCTCAGGATTCCCGGCCGTGAGCGGAAGTTCGCCGTGATCTGGACGATGTTGTTCGGCCAGCGCCGGGCGATCGCGCCCCGCGCCTCCGCGTACGAGCCGACGTCGGCGCCCCGGAAGCGGTAGATCGCCTGCTTGGGATCGCCGACCATGAAGAGAGCACCAGCGCGCAGGCGGCTGTCCTGCCACCGCGGCGGGCTGTCGTCAGCGGCGATGCGGAACAGGATCTCCGCCTGGATCGGGTCGGTATCCTGGAACTCGTCGACGAAGATGTGGCGATAGCGCTGCCCCAGCGCGCGACGGACCGCATCGTGCCCGCGCACGAGCGCGCGCCCCCGCTCCAGGAGATCGTCGAAGTCGAGAACGGCGGCTACGCGTTTGAAGGCGGCGTAGTCGGCGAGCACCTCATCGAGCTCATCGGACAATTTGGCGACCAGCGCGCTCGCGACACGGCCGAGGATGACGCGGTAGCAGTGATCCACCCGCGCAAAGTGGCGGCCGGCCTCCGCGTTGAGCTGGGCGCCGCGATCCTTGCCGGCGGCCTTGTCCCATGCCGTCTTTGTCCTTGGGGTCAGCAGATCGAACGTGTAGCGCCGCATGCAAGGCAGGCGCGCCGGATGAGCGAGCCGCCAGAGCGTGTCGAAGACAGGCGCCGTCGCGAAGCTGCCGGCGAAGTGATCGGCCAGCGTCTCGAGCTGTCCGACCAGGTCGAGCGTCTTGGGCTCGACAGGCTGCGCCGAAAGCCACCGGCGAAAATCAGCGACGGCCCCGACGAGATCGATGTCCGGCCGGCCGGTGAGATCCGCCACGGGCGCCCGCGCACCGCGATGCTCCAAGCGAAACCGCGCAAGGTTTCGCAAGGTGGCGGCCACGTGATGCGGATCGTACTGCGACAGGGCGGCGATCGGATCGTCGGCCCGCGCCGGTCCGTTCAGCCGCCGTCTGAACCATTGCTCGAAAACGGCCTCGAACGCGGCTTCGGCCTGCGTCACATCGAGGATGCGCGCGCCAGGATCGATATCGGCCTCGACCGCATAGCTGCAGATGATGGTCTGGCAAAACGCGTGGATGGTCGTGGCGGTCAGCTCATCGAGCTTGTCCGCGGCCTTGGAAAGGACGCGCCGCTGCGCGGCCGTCGGCCCGTCGGGCAGAGCCTCCCGCAGCGGTTTCGGAACACGTCCCGCAAGCAGATCATCGACATAGCGGTGGACGCGCGCGCCGAGCGCGCTCGCTGCAAGCTCCGTGAAGGTAATGGCGGCGATCGAGCGCGGTTCGGCGCCGCTCATCAACAGCATCGTCAGGCGCCCGGCCATGAGCGCGGTCTTGCCGGTGCCCGCCGCCGCCTCCACCAGCAGTGTCAGATGGAGTTCTGTGAGCGCCCGCAGACGCGCGGATTCGTCGGCAAGCTTCGTCATCGCACACTCCAGATCCGGGCGAAGTCGCCGAAGGCGCGGCCTAACGCTGCTTGTTTGCTCTGGAAATAAACCGCCGGCGCCGCCGGCAGCGCCAACGCGAAATCGTTCCAGTCCTCGCGTGCGTCGGGACCGGGCAAGGCGATGCCGCGGCGCAAGAGATCGACGGCCGCGCTGACATGCGCGGCGACGTCGGCGATCGCCTGATCGACATCAGGAAGATTGTACTGCTTGGGCCGATCGGTCCCGAGGAAGACCAGGCGCGCAATGACCCGCGGATTGTCCGCCACAAGCTGGCGCGCGGCCAGGGCGTAAAGCACGCGCTGCAGCTCAGCGCCGCGCCCGAGAACGATCTCGCTCGCCTTCGCGGGTTCGGCGCCGGTCTTGTAGTCGGAGACGCGAACGCCGTTGTGCGCGCTGTTGAAATCCACCCGATCGATGCTGCCGCGAATGCGCAACCCGGAGTCGGGAATGATCACCTGCGCTGTCGGCGGCCACAGCAGATCGGCGGCGGCGTTCGTCCCATCGTCCTCGCGGCCGAACGCCAGTTCGGTCCAGCTGCGCGTGACCGGCTGAAATGCCTCGTCCAGCGTCAACGCCTTGAGCGCGAGATCGCGAGCGGCCGCGAGCGTATGCCGCCACAAGAGGACGGGCGGGGTCGAACGCTCGACTGGCCACTGCGCCGCGATGACGGCAGATGCCGCATCGAGGGCGTTCTCGATCTCATGGCGAGCGGCTCGCACATAGCCCGGATCGGGTTCGAGCGCGTCGACCGTGCGTTTCAGCATCTCGTGGACGAGCTCGCCGAAGGCGCGCGCGTCGAGCGACAAGGGCTGCTCGTCTTCCACCAACGAGTGCCAGCCCAAGGCGTAGCGCCAGATGAAGGCGAGCGGGTCACGCAGCATAAGGCGGAGCGATGTTGCGGACTGCACCTGCGCGACAGCGCGCGCGATGACGGGATGATCCTCGCGCACGCGGCCGTCATGAGCGGTGACCGCAGGCTTTCGACGATTGCGCCAGCAGGCGTCAGCCGCTCGCAGCACCGGCGAGGTCGCCGCCTCTTCGGGCCGCGCGAGCAGCCGATCGGCTTCGCTAAAGGCATGGCTCGGGATGCGCGCGCGTTTCAACGC
>NZ_RZSX01000755.1:0-3142 GCF_004023105.1 Mesorhizobium sp. M5C.F.Ca.IN.020.32.2.1
CTCGCCGCCCGCGCGAACGCCTCGAACTCGAAATCTGATGTGCTGATCGCGCGGCTCAGGCTGGAGATAGAGAAGCTGAAGCGCGAGATCCATGGCAGCCGCTCCGAACGCAAGGCCAGGCTTCTCCAACAGATGGAATTGCAACTTGAGGAGTTGGAAGCCGACGCCAGCCAGGACGAATTGGCGGCGGAACTGACAGCGCGGTCATCGACAGTCCGAGCTTTCGAGCGCAAGCGCCCGTCGCGCAAGCCCTTTCCCGACCATCTGCCACGTGAGCGCGTGGTCATCGCCGCACCCCGGAACTGCCCGTGCTGCGGCTCGGGCAGGCTGGCCAAGCTTGGCGAGGACATTACCGAGACGCTGGAGGTGATCCCGCGCCAGTGGAAGGTGATCCAGACCGTGCGCGAGAAGTTCACCTGCCGTGAATGCGAGAAGATCTCGCAGCCGCCGGCGTCCTTCCATGTGACGCCGCGCGGCTTTGCCGGACCGAACCTTTTGGCGATGGTCCTGTTCGAGAAGTTCGCCCAGCATCAACCGCTGAACCGGCAGAGCGAGCGCTATGCCCGCGAGGGCGTCGACCTCAGCCTGTCGACGCTTGCGGACCAGGTCGGCGCTTGTGCCGTGGCGCTGAAGCCGGTGCACGCGCTAATCGAGGCGCATGTGCTTGCCGCTGATCGTCTCCATGCCGACGACACGACCGTGCCGATCCTGGCGAAGGGCAAGACCGATACAGGCCGCATCTGGACCTATGTCAGGGATGACCGGCCGTTCGGCGGGCAATCGCCACCGGCGGCGCTCTACTATGCTTCGCGCGATCGGCGGCAGGAGCATCCCGAGCGTCATTTGAGGAACTTCACCGGCATTCTGCAGGCCGATGCCTATGGCAGTTACAATCCGCTGTTCAAGGTGGACCGCGATCCCAGTCCGCTGACCCAGGCGCTGTGCTGGGCGCATGCGCGCCGCAAGTTCTTCGTACTTGCCGACATCGCCGCCAATGCCAAGCGTGGCAAGAACGCCGCGCCGATCTCACCGATCGCGCTCGAGGCGGTCAAACGCATCGACGCCCTGTTTGGTATCGAGCGCGACATCAACGGACTCGTCTCCGACGAACGTCTGCAACGACGGCAGGAAAGCCGTCTTATCGCCACCGAACTTGAGGCCTGGATGCGGGCAGAGCGGGCAAGACTGTCGCGCAGCTCTCCGGTCGCCGAGCCAATCGACTATATGCTGAAGCGCTGGGAAGGATTCACGACCTTCCTCGGCGATGGCCGGATTTGCCTCACCAACAACGCGGCCGAACGCGCGCTGCGTGGTTTTGCTCTGGGCAGGAAAGCTTGGCTATTTGCAGGCTCCGATCGAGGTGCCGATCGGGCCGCCTTCATGGCGACGCTGATCAACACCGCCAAGCTCAACGGCATCGATCCGCAGGCATGGCTTGCCGACGTCCTCGCCCGCATCGCCGACACGCCGATCACGCAGATTGAGGACTTGCTCCCGTGGAATTGGAGCCTTCTGACGGCCGCAGCGGATAAGGCTGCCTGATCTGGGCCTACAAATAAACGAGGCCGTCAGATGAGATATCGCAACTCCGCTCTTTACACCCTCAAATATGTGGCCGAGATGCTCGAAGAAGACGAAGACTTTTTGCGCGATTGCTCGATCGAGATGTTCTCGGAAGACGGTTGCCTGAGCGCCTACGACGGCTATCCCGCATCCGAATTAAGCGAACCTATCGTTGTCTTCACCGAAGACGGCATCGACAACCTTCGGCATATCGTCGACGAGCGCAGGGCTGCGGGTCACGCACCGCCGAAACCTAGCGCAGAAAACCGTCGCCCGAAATCATAGTCACCGCGGCCCTGGCCGAATGGTTACCACAGACGCGCGACTTCCCACGATACAACTCCACATAACTGAGCGTCTACAAGCGCTGCAGCCAGCGTAACATCCCGCCATCATAGCGATGATTGTCTGATCTTTTGCCGATGACATCACGTCGGGGAAAGACTTGTTCGAGCGCTTGCCGCTTCATATCGATACCGGCCCGGGCGTAGCGCACGTTACGTTCAGCCCCGAGTGGCTAGCCATTGACTGATGGTGGCTATGTCAACACCCGCCTTGACAAGGTGGATGGCCGTCGTGTGCCGCAAAGAGCGGTGATGGATGCTTTTTTCCGCCAGGGTGGTTCCTTCCCCCGCAGCCATATCAACATGTTTGCGCAGCAAGTATCGAACACCGAACCGGGTCAGCGGTGTGCCGCGGTCGTTGAGAAAGCCCCTTTGCTCGGCGGGACAGGGCGATACCAGACGAAGGTCACAAATTCGAAGATTCAGGATTTCCTGAACTCGTGCATCCGTATTGAACATCAGCGAGAACAGTGCGTAATCCCGCTCCAGAAGGCGTGCGGCGGTCGATACGCGCCAGGACGCTCTTGATTTCGGGCTCTTCGAGATATTCGACAGGTGCCACCCGCGCGCCCTCTTGAAGGGAAGTGTCACCACCAGTTGCAGCGTATCCATATATTCGGGGTGCTCCGAGATCAGGAACCGCGCAAGGTATGCATCGCCGCCAGCCTTGCATTGCGGGTCGCAACTGCCACGCTCGACCTCAAGTGACGTGAGAAAGCTGCCGATCCTGTCGGTATTGATGTCGGAGACCGCTTCTTTCAAGAATATCTTCCCGCTCTCCGCGGCATGAGCCCGTGGCATGCTTCGGCCCAATGCTGTGGATTGACGTCAGGTAGTGCATTGATTTTTCGTGGAATGAGGACCCTGTTTAAGGGGTGCTTTTCGTCCAAACGGGACCCCTTAACGATGGGGTCATCAAGATGCCTCCGGCTTGATCGGAGGCATTTGTGTTTTGGATGTTGGTTTTGGAGACGATTGCAAAGATACGTCGGCTGTCGCTGGTCCAGGGGAAGTCGAGCAAGGCGAGCTGAAGATCTCGCGCAAGGTGGTGCGCAAGGTCCTGCGTTCTGAGGAGACGGAGTTCCGCTACGAGCGCAAGCACCAGCCCTATCCCCGCATGGGAGCCTGGCGTGAGACGCTGGACCGGCTGCTGTCGGCGAATGCGGCCAAGCCGCAGCGGGAGCGGCTGACGCTGATCCGTATTTTCGAGGAGCTTCGCGGCCTCGGCTATGACG
>NZ_RZSX01000756.1:0-3125 GCF_004023105.1 Mesorhizobium sp. M5C.F.Ca.IN.020.32.2.1
GTGCCGGTGACCTGACGGCCAGCGCCGGTTCCGAGCAGCACCGCGGCCAGTGCGCCGGCCGCCAGCGGATTGTCCTTGGCCATCTGCACCGCCTGACCCCCTTTGTCGCGGACGGTCGACCCCGTTCCGGGAATTTGCGAGCCGAGCAGATCGTCGAGGAGCTTCTTGGGATCGAACATCAATGCCTCCAGAATTGGCCCGGCCGAACGTGGACGGGCGGGTTTTCGGACGTTGAAGAGGTAGGCCCCGCATATTGACATTACAATGACCGATGAGCGCTTTGCCAATGATGGCGGAAACGAGATGATGTCAGGATCTGCCGTCTCCTAACGCATCGGCCCGAAATGCAATGTGTTGCAGCGTAATTTGTGCGTCCAGCCGACGCACGTCCTCTAACGTCCGATGTGCGGAGCCCTGCCTTGCGCTTCTGCAAGCTCGACCTGGCGCTGACGCTCGGCGTAGCGCGCGCGATCCTCGTCGGAACGGGCATCGAAGCAATGCGGGCATGAGATGCCGGCGGCGTATTTCGGCGATAACAGGTCCTGCCCGATCAGCGGATGCCGGCAGGCGCGACACAGTTCCGCCTCACCCTCGACCAGCCCGTGCGACACCGAGACGCGCTCGTCGAAGACGAAGCACTCGCCCTGCCAGAGGCTCTGTTCGGCGGGCACCTCTTCGAGATATTTCAGGATACCTCCCTTGAGATGGAACACTTCCTCGAAGCCGAGCGACTTCACATAGGCCGTTGCCTTCTCGCAGCGTATGCCGCCGGTGCAGAACATGGCCACCGTCCGGCCGACGAGCTCGGCCCGGTGCTGCTCGACCCAGGCCGGGAATTCGCGAAAGCTCGTCGTGGCGGGATCGACCGCGCCCTTGAAGGTGCCGATCGATACCTCGTAGGCATTGCGCGTGTCGATGACGATCGTGCCCGCATCCGAGATCAGTGCGTTCCAATCGGCCGGTGCCACATAGGTGCCGGCGCTTGCCGCCGGATCGATATCCCTAACGCCCATGGTGACGATCTCGCGCTTCAGCCGCACCTTCATGCGGTGGAACGGCGTCTGCGCGGCGCTGCTGTACTTGACCTCGAGACCGGCGAGACCGTCGATGGATTGGAGATGATCGATGAGCGCGGCGATGTCAGCTTCGCTGCCGGCGACCGTGCCGTTGATGCCCTCATGCGCCAGAAGCAGCGTGCCCTTGATACTGCGTCCGCAGCAAAAGGCGGCGAGTGGTGCGCGCAACGCCTCGAAGCCGTCGAGCCGGGCAAACCTGTAGAGCGCGGCAACGCGGAAAGGTTGATTGGGCAGTGTCATCGCCGAAGCCACTAAACGCTCATGAAAGCCGATTCAAGGCTGACGCGTGGATCAGCCTCTCCCTGGTGGCTTTGACGGCCGGTGCTGACGGCCTTGCCGGCAGTGCGTGACATCGCGACACGCTTCGTTTCGTGGACAGAAAAACGGCCTTCTGCTAACCGGTTGAACGGATCAATACCGGAGAGACGACAATGCCCAGCAAGACCGAAAAGCTCCTGTCGCTCCTCAACGGCCAACCGGTAATCCCGGTGCTGAAGATCGCCAACGTCGCCGATGCCGTGCCGCTGGCGCGTGCCCTGGCGCGCGGCGGCCTGCCGGCGATCGAGATCACGCTGCGGACAGCTGACGCGCTGGAGGCGATCCGGCTTGTGGCAAGCAAAGTCGAGGACGCCGTCGTCGGCGCCGGCACCATTCTGGACGCCCGCCAGTTCGGCGAGGCGGCAGCAGTCGGCTCCAAGTTCATCGTCAGCCCCGGCATCACTCGCG
Organism: Mesorhizobium sp. M5C.F.Ca.IN.020.32.2.1; assembly: GCF_004023105.1. NCBI lineage: Bacteria > Pseudomonadati > Pseudomonadota > Alphaproteobacteria > Hyphomicrobiales > Phyllobacteriaceae > Mesorhizobium > Mesorhizobium sp. M5C.F.Ca.IN.020.32.2.1. Next base: position 1,803 of record NZ_RZSX01000756.1, read on the forward strand.
AGCTTCTGGCGGCGGCGAAGGACAGCGACGTTCCGTTGCTGCCCGGTGCCATCACGCCGGGTGAGATCATGGCCGCCCGCGAGGCAGGCTTGCGTTTCCTGAAATTCTTCCCAGCGGAACAGTCGGGCGGCATCGCGTCGCTCAAGGCATTCGCCTCGCCGCTGGCCGATGTGCAATTCTGTCCGACCGGCGGCATCACCGGCAAGAACGCCGCCGACTATCTGAGCTTGCCCAACGTCATCTGCGTCGGCGGCTCCTGGGTGGCGCCGGACGATTTGGTCAAGGCCCGCAGGTGGGACGAAATCGAGGCGTTGGCGCGCGCGGCGAGCAAGCTCGGGCGGTAGGAAACCCAAGCGGACTGGCTGCATCGCGGCGTTTGTTTGCGAACAGCAAAAAGCCGCGCGGGTTGTCCGACGCGGCTTTGTTTTGCTTGGTCGATCCGCTACTTGGTCTGGAAGCGGGCTACCGACATGAACTTGACGGCATTGCCGGTGAACCGGTTGGCGTCGGCCAGCTGATCGTTCGGCTGGAAGCCCGCGGTGTAGACCTCGGTCGGCGGCGTGTGCACGATATTGTAGGCATAGCGCGGCGCCGTCGTCGCGCGGGAGACGGTGGCGACATTCTCGCCGCTGTTCAATGCCCAGCGCGCGGCCTTCGGCTCGGCGGCGACCACCACGGATTTGGGACCAGGCTTCAGGTCACGGGCGGTTGCCCTGGCTGCCTTGCGGGTGGTCTTCACACCCGCACCGATCGCCGCGGCCGGATCCGAGCCGGCCGGACGGGTAAAGACAGCCTCGCGCGGCGATGCGGCATTGCCGTTCGCCGGATCGCTAAGAATCGAGCTCGGCTGGGAGAGCGAAGCGACCTGGTATTCGTCGGTTGCGCTGACCCGCTCGAGGACGGCCTTGACCGCATCGGATTGAACCTGGTCCGTCTGGGCCAAATCGGGCCGCTTCAAGTCGGGCCGGGCCAAATCAGGCTGGGCCAAGTCAGGCTGCGCCAGATCGGGCCGAGCCGACGGCAGCACCGGGAACGCATCGGTAGCGGTCTTGCCGTTCCCGGCCGTATCCGCCAGCGCCAGAAGCACATCCTTGTCCTGCGGCGCAAGGTCGGCCGCTGCAAGGTCGGCCGGCAGCGAGTGATCGGGACGCCAGGTCGGCAACGGAATGTTGTTGGCGGCAACCTGCGCCGCATCGGCGACAGCGGACGGCTCGGCCATGCCGAAGGGAGCGCTTGCCGGCGCTTGCGCGGTCGCCACCGCCTGTTCAGTGGTGGCAGTGGCATCCGCCACGCCGAACGGAACGTTTTCGGGCGGCTGAGCGC
>NZ_RZSX01000757.1:0-3118 GCF_004023105.1 Mesorhizobium sp. M5C.F.Ca.IN.020.32.2.1
CACCACGGTAGCCCAGCCGCCGGGCTTGAGCACCCGACCGATCTCCCGCATCGAGGCAGTCATCAATTCGGAATAGTCCTTCAGCGTCTTGCCGCCGTTGGCGGCGGAGAGCGAGCGATTGACCACGGCTTCCTGCGTTGGGTCGGTGACGCGTCCAAGCCAGGATTCCCAGATCAGATTGCAGTCCGCATAGAAGATATTCGAGCCGAACGGCGGATCGGTGAATACATAGTCGATCGATCCATCCGCCACCCCGGAGAGGTCGGTAGCGCTTGCCATCAGAATGTCGGGCGTATGTGTGATTGGACCAAGGGCTTGGTAGTAGGCCTGCAGTTGCCGGATCTTCTTGCGCATCACCTCTAGCACATTGGCCTCGGCCGAGAGCTGGGGAACGTACAAGGTGCCGGTCAAAGGACGATGGCCGCCCCGCGCATTAAATCGCCGCATGCGAGTACCGTGCCAGGCGGTGTTGGTGAAGGCGAACGCCATGACGCGGCGAAGGCGTTCGTCGGGCTCCTCCAGAACGCCCTGCCAGAGACGGGCGAGCGCTACTCGATTGCGGTCAGTGTACATGTCGCGGACCGAGCGCACTCCTTGAAGCTGGAGTGCGCAGCGCTGGTACATTTCCCGATCTGGGCCTAGCGGCACGTTGGGGAACGGCGCCTCGTCCGCTATCTCGGCGAGGCTTGCGGCGTCCGCGACGTCCTGGTCGTCCGCGGCGCGTTCGCCGCGCGTCCCGTCCTTCCGCTCGAAGGCGACCCAGGCGGGCGAATTCGCCACGACCTCGAAACGACGGCGGTCGGCTTCATGACCGCAGATCGGGCATGCAGTCGCCCGGCTCATGCGCCCGGTCTTCCGGTCCATCGTTGACCAAAGCATGAATTCGGCGCGACATCGCGGACACCGGTGACAGGTGCTCCACAGAGTCCAGCGAAGCAAGGCCGGACGACCGGCCTCGTCCCGAGTCGCGTAAAGGGGGGACAGGCTGTCGCCGACCCGCGCCTCCAGCCGAGTAAAGGCGTGGATGAGAGCCTCGGGATCGCAGGGATGGGTATGGTTCCACGCCAAGTGGACGGCGGCGCCCGAAAGATCATTGAGGATGGCGCGGCGACCCGTCATGGCGGCGGCAACGCCGGTCATCCCTGAGCCGCAGAAGGGGTCAAGCACCACATCACCCGGTCGTGTGAAGTGATCAATGAATGGCTGGATGGCCTCGGGCGGTACTTTGGTGTGATAGCTGTGCGCCGAGTAAAGGGCGGTGTTGCGGGAACCGGGAACCAATCGTGCCGGAGGCGGCGTATCGGGTGTGGCCGGATTGGTCGAGATCGGCAGGGTCTCGGAGCTCAGATAGCCCGCAACGAAATCCGGAAGTGCAGCAGCAGGGGCTGCCTTGCTCGCCAGTTGGGCTCGACGGCGCTGGATTGAGTCGATGGTGAGGCCGGTCGCGGAGAAATCCGACTGAAGGACGTCGCGCAGTACCGCCGAATAGACGTGATCGGGCGCGGTGACGCCTTCGTTCAGCGCCCGGGTCAGGGAGGCGTCGATGAAAGCGGCCGGAGCCTTGGCTCGCTCCTGCCGGGGGCGCGACCGGTGGGCCAGGGTCAAGGTCAGATCAAGCCGGGTGACTCGCTCCTGGCCGAGCTGACCCTTGACCCCCTTGATGGAAGGTTGGCCCTTATCGAGGACGTGGACATTGTGGGTCTCCAGGCCCGCATCCGACAGGGCGTCCTGGACCTCGGTCCAAACCCGGTCGTCGGTGTTGGAGAAGGCCAGCACCGCGCGGCCGCCTGGTCGCAGGATGCGCGCGGCCTCAGAGAAGGCTTGGGCCATTAGGTCACCGTAGAGGTCGTGGTCCTTGCCGCCCGCAATTCGAGCCCGCCGGTGGTTGACTACAATCTCGGCGGCTTGATCGGTCTCGGCGCCCAGCCAGGCGTCCCAAAGCAGGGAACTGTCGGCATAGAAGATGTTCGATCCGAAGGGCGGGTCCATGAACACCATATCCACGGCTCCGTCGGGGATGACCCCCAGATCAGTCGCCGACGATTGGAAGACTTCGGCGGTGCGCGTCGTTGTGGGGCGGCTCTCGAAATACCGCAGGACGTCGGCCGCCTTGCGGCGGAACAGGCTCCAGACGTTCCATTCGTACCGGAGAGACGAGACGTAGAGCGTCCCGGTCATCACATTTGTGGGGCGTTTGGCGTTCCACTGATACCGCTTGGACGCGCGATTGGCGCAGGCGGTGAAGGCGAACAGCAGAGCCTCGCGCACCCGGCCTTCGGCGGCCCCGACGATGGCGTGCCTCAGCGCGGCCAGTGCATGCAGGTTCCTGCGAGTGTAGAAGCCGGCCACATCGGCGATCCCCATGGCGGCATGGGCCGATCGCCACATTTCGCGGTCGGATCCGAACTTCATCATGGGGACCCAGTAGGGGATAGCAGTTTGATCGACCTCGTCGATCAGGGCTAATTCCGCTGCCGTGGGTGCGTGATGCGTCATGCGCCGCCCCTTCTCCGAGACATGAGTGCGGACCGGTCGCTCCCCCACCCATTTGAGGTAAGCCTTATTCAGGATAGCTGTGCACGTCGGGCACACCAGTTCGGTCCCGCCGCTGTGATGCAGCGCGTCCCAATAGGTGATCTCTGACGCACAGGCGTCGCAGGCGAACACGTCGCTCCAGACGGTGTACTCAACGGACGCCCCCTTGATGCCGACCGGGTTGTAGAGCCATTGCATAGTCGGCTCGACCGCCGACTTGAGACGCTCGAATGCGGCTCGAAAGGCTTTCGGATCGCATGGCGCGGTGTAGTTTCGGGCGATGTGCACGGCCGCTGGCGACAGGTCCGACAGCAGCGCGTCGCGCTCGCACTCGAGCGCGGCGACACCGGTCATCCCCGACCCGCAGAAAGGATCGCTGACCAGGTCGCCGGGCTCAGTGAAGGCCTCGATGAAGGGTTTGATGGCCGAAGGCGGCACCTTCGTGTGATAGCTGTGCGCCCGGTAAGTTGTGGTGGCCTTGGACACCTCGATCCGCGCCGGAATGGCAACGTCGGCGTCGGGATCGACGATGCGAACCTCGGACCGTGCGCTCAGAGCCCGCACTGGCGACGTCGGATAGGAC
>NZ_RZSX01000758.1:0-3117 GCF_004023105.1 Mesorhizobium sp. M5C.F.Ca.IN.020.32.2.1
GTATTTTGGCGACGTCCGGGTTATGGACCGCGCCTGTTTTCCATCAAATCCAGGCATGAAAGGGGCAGCTCATGGCCCGCGTAACCGTTGAAGATTGCATCGACAAGGTCGACAACCGCTTCGAGCTCGTGCTTCTGGCCGGCCATCGCGCCCGTCAGATCAGCCAGGGCGCGCAGATCACCGTCCCTCGTGACAACGACAAGAATCCGGTCATCGCGCTGCGCGAGATCGCCGAGGAGACATTGTCGCCCGACGACCTCAAGGAAGATCTGATCCACTCGCTGCAGAAGCATGTCGAGGTCGACGAGCCGGAAGCCGATGGCGAGGCGATCGCCGACCAGACCGGTACCGCCGCTGCGGCAACCGATGCCGACGACACCGAGGACAACATCACCTTCGACCGCATGACCGAGGAAGATCTCCTGGCCGGCATCGAAGGTCTGGTGCCGCCGGAAAAAAGCGACGACTATTGATCTTCGCAACGGCTGCCGACACTTTCGCGTCGGCGGTTTCGTGGTTATCTATGACATGCGCCGTACGCCAGTGCGGCGCATGATTCGTTTCAGCACTGCGAGATCCCGCCCATGATGCGTCAGTATGAGCTTGTCGAGCGCGTCCAGCGCTACAAGCCTGACGTCAACGAGGCGCTGCTCAACAAGGCCTATGTCTACGCCATGCAGAAGCATGGTCACCAGAAGCGCGCCTCCGGCGATCCCTATTTCTCGCATCCGCTCGAAGTCGCCGCCATCCTCACCGAAATGCACATGGATGAGGCGACCATCGCGGTTGCCCTGCTGCACGACACGATCGAGGACACCACGGCGACCAAGGCCGAGATCGACGAGCTGTTCGGTCCGGAAATGGGCAAGTTGGTCGAAGGCTTGACCAAGCTGAAGAAACTCGACCTCGTCTCCAAGAAGGCCGAGCAGGCGGAAAACCTGCGCAAGCTCTTGCTGGCGATCTCGGAAGACGTTCGCGTGCTGCTGGTCAAGCTCGCCGACCGCTTGCACAACATGCGCACTCTCGACCATGTGCCCGAAGCCAAGCGCCTGCGCATCGCCGAGGAAACGATGGATATCTATGCGCCGCTTGCCGGGCGCATGGGCATGCAAGGCATGCGCGAGGAGCTCGAGGAGATCGCCTTCCGCTTCATCAATCCGGAAGCCTACCGCGCCGTCACCGCGCGGCTCGCCGAAATCTTCGAACGCAACAAGGATGTGCTGTCCGAGATCGAAAGGGCGCTGTCCACGCTGTTCGAGAAATATGCGATCAAGGCCGAGGTCAAGAGCCGCCAGAAGAAGCCGTGGTCTGTGTTCCGCAAGATGGAGGCCAAGGCGCTGTCCTTTGAGCAGCTATCCGACATTTTCGGCTTTCGCGTCGTCGTCGATACCGTCGAGGACTGCTACCGGGCGCTCGGCGCCATCCACTCGACATGGTCGATGGTGCCAGGCCGCTTCAAGGACTACATCTCGACTCCGAAGCAGAACGACTACCGTTCGATCCACACCACCATCGTCGGACCGTCGCGCCAGCGCGTCGAGTTGCAGATCCGCACCTATCAGATGAACAAGATTGCCGAATATGGCGTTGCCGCGCATTCGATCTACAAGGACAGCGGCGGCAAGATGAACGGCACTGCCCACGCGATCTCGAAGGAGACCAACGCCTATGCCTGGCTGCGGCGCACCATCGAGCAGCTTGCCGAAGGCGATAATCCCGAGGACTTCCTCGAAAACACCAAGCTGGAACTGTTCCAGGACCAGGTGTTCTGCTTCACGCCCAAAGGCATGCTGATCGCGCTGCCGCGCGGCGCCACGCCGATCGACTTCGCCTACGCCGTGCACACCGATGTCGGCGACACCTGCGTCGGCGCCAAGGTCAACGGTCGCATCATGCCGCTGATGACCGAGCTGAAGAATGGCGATGAAGTCGAGATCATCCGCTCCAAAGCGCAGGTGCCCCCGGCGGCGTGGGAGTCGGTCGTCGTCACCGGCAAGGCGCGCTCGGCGATCCGCCGCGCCACCAAGAATGCCATCCGCAAGCAGTATTCGGGTCTCGGTATCCGCATACTGGAACGCGCCTTCGAACGATCCGGAAAGATCTTTACCAAGGAGAGCCTGAAGTCGGTGCTGCATCGGCTGGCGCGCAAGGACATCGAGGATGTGCTGGCCTCTGTCGGCCGCGGCGAACTTGCCTCCACCGATGTCATGAAGGCGGTGTTTCCCGACTACAAGGACGAGCGCGTCACGCTGGCCGCGCCCAAGCAGCGCGAGGAGGGCTGGTCGAAGATCCGCAACGCCGCCGGCATGCTGTTCCAGATTCCGGGCCGCGCGGCACGCAAGGACAAGGACCAGCCAAAGGACGGCGCCGTGCCGATCCGCGGCGTCCGCGGCGACCTGCCGGTGCGCTTCGCGCCGGAAGGTGCTGTCCCCGGCGACCGCATCGTCGGCATCGTGCAGCCGGGAACCGGCATCACCATCTATCCGATCCAGTCGCCGGCGCTGCAGGCTTTCGACGACCAGCCCGAACGCTGGATCGACGTGCGCTGGGACATAGACGAGCGCACCAAGGAGCGGTTTCCGGCGCGAGTCTCGGTCACCGCCATCAACGCGCCGGGTTCACTGGCCGACATCGCGCAGGTCGTTGCATCCAACGACGCCAACATCCATACATTGTCGATGGTGCGCACCGCGCCCGATTTCACCGAAATGCTGATCGATCTCGAAGTCTGGGACCTGAAGCACCTGAACCGGCTGCTGTCGCAGCTCAAGGACAATTCGAGCGTCAGCGATGCGCGACGCGTGAACGGCTAGAAATCATCAGCGTGCTGGAGAACAAGGCAGAGATGAACACCGACGAAGTGCTGGGCATTTTCCGTGAAGCCGGTGCCGTTCTCGAAGGGCATTTCATCCTGACGTCGGGCTTGCGAAGCCCGGTCTTCCTGCAGAAGGCGCGGGTCTTCATGCATGCCGACAAGACCGAGCGCCTGTGCAAGGCACTGGCCGAGAAGATCCGCGCTGCTGTGTCCGGCAGGATCGATTATGTCGTCGGTCCGGCGATCGGCGGGCTGATCCCGGCCTACGAGACCTCGCGCCATCTTGGCGCGCCGGCGATCTG
>NZ_RZSX01000759.1:0-3115 GCF_004023105.1 Mesorhizobium sp. M5C.F.Ca.IN.020.32.2.1
GTGCCGGCGCTGCCACGCTCGGTCGGACGCTTCGAGCGCCGGACAGCGCCGCTCGTCCATTTCGCGCTCTACGCGTTTCAGCTCGCGCTGCCCCTGTCCGGCTGGGCGCTGGTGTCGGTATCGGTGCTGGAGATCCCGAGCGTGCCGTTCAACCTGTTCGTCATGCCGGACCTGCCACTCGCGGAATCGGACCCGGCGGAAAGCTTCTGGACGTCGGCGCATTGGTATCTCGCTTATGCCGGCATCGGACTTGTCGCCCTGCATTTCGCCGCGGCGCTGCGCCATCATTTTTTGCTGAAGGACACGGTGCTGACGCGCATGATCACACCTTCGTCGGATCACAACGCGGAATAGAGCGGGAGGCTCATTCGTTGGTGGGGCGAGGGCGCTAAAAAGCGTTGCCTCCAAAAAGGATCACGCCCATGGTTGCGCGCATCTTCGGATTTGCGGCGGTCGCCGCTTGCCTTGCCGTGCCTGTTTTCGCGGCGGTGGCGCTCAGCGACGCTGCCGGCAGCTACACGATCAGCCCGGCCGGTTCCAGCATCCGTTTCTCCGTCGGCAAGGCCGGCGGCGGCGGGCTCGCCGGCGCCTTCGCCCGCTTCAAGGGCAGCATCCGCATCGACAACAGCAATATCGGGCGCTCCCAGGTCAATATCACGATCTTTCCCGAAAGCGTCGGCACCGGCCAGCGCCGCGTCGACGCCTTTCTTCGCTCCGACGCGGTGTTCGACGCAGCCAACAACCCGGAAATCCAGTTCCGCTCGACCAGCGTGAAACGCACCGGCGACACGTCAGCCCTTGTCACCGGCCGTCTGACGGCGCGCGGCAAGACTTTTCCGGAAAAGTTCACCGCCGAGCTCGCCGGCCTCAAGGCGGGCACGATCAGATTCCATGTCACCGGCAAGGTGCTGCGGTCGCGCTACGGCATGGATGTCGGCACGCCGATCTATTCGAACGTCGTCGACTTCGACATGACGCTTACAGGTAGAAGGGGATAGCCTTTGGACCTGGGCTCCTCTCCCCACTACGTGGCACGAGGAACCCAAGCTCTGCGGAGGGCAGCGCCGGCACCCGAACAAGCCGCAGACGATCGCCTTGCTCCCTGCCATGGTTCGCGTTGGCTTTTCCGCCGATTTCAGGCAAACCTCGACGTCTGCAATTTAAAGATGGAGAAGCCTGATGTTCCGATGGGGTGTTTTGTCGACGGCCAAGATCGGCCGCGAGCATCTTTTGCCCGCAATAGTCGAGGCGGAGAACGGCGTGCTGTCCGCGATCGCCAGCCGCGACATTTCGAGGGCCCGGGCCCTGGCCGATCGTTTCGGCGCGCCCCATGCCTTCGGTTCCTATGACGAGCTGCTCGCATCCAAGGACGTCGACGGCGTCTACATCCCGCTGCCGACCGCGCAGCATGTCGAATGGACCGCCAAGGCGATCGAGGCCGGCAAGCATGTTCTGGTCGAAAAGCCGCTGGCCCTCGATGCCAAGGAGATTCCGCCGCTGATCAAGCTGCGCGACGCCAAGAACGTGCTCGTCTGCGAAGCCTTCATGGTCGTCTACCACCTGCAATGGATCAAGGTGCGCGAGCTGATCGCCAACGGCGCCATCGGCCGGTTGCGCCATGTGCAGGGCGCGTTCTCCTACTACAATGTCGATCCCAAGAACATGCGCAACCAGCTCGATCTCGGCGGCGGCGCGCTGCCCGACATCGGCGTTTATCCGACGGTATCGACTCGTTTTTCGACGGGCAAGGAGCCGCTGCGCGTCCAGGCGACGATCGAGCGCGACAAGACGTTCGGCACCGACATCTACTCTTCGATCCGCGCCGATTTCGGCGACTTCGAACTGTCGTTCTACCTGTCGACCCAGATGGCGGCGCGGCAGGTGATGGTATTCCACGGCGAGAAGGGCTTTATCGAGGTGCTTTCGCCGTTCAACGCCGGCATCTACGATCATCATCGCATCGAGCTGCACAACCAGAACCACAGCGAGGCGCAAGTGTTCCGCTTCCCCGGCATGCAGCAATACCGGCTGGAGGTCGAGGCGTTCGCGCGGGCGGCACAGGGCGGCACCGACCGCGTCTTTACGCTGGAAGAGTCGGTGCTCAACCAGAAGGTCATCGACGCCATCTTCCGCGCCGGCGAGAAGGAAGGCTGGGAGACGGTCTGACGATCCGTCAAAGCCGGGCGGAGAGCCGGGGGAGAAGAGAATGGCTGATGATGCCGATGTGATCATTGTCGGCGCCGGCTGTCGCCGCGGCGGAACTGGCCGAGGCCGGCAAGAAGATCTTCGTCGTCGACCAGGAGCCGGTCCAGTCGCTCGGCGGTATCTTCCTCGTCGATTCGCTCATGGTACTCGGCGCTGGAAGGCACGTTTCTCGGCGGCTGCATCTTTTCCGGGCCGCAGCGCCGGCCGCGCGGCGTCACGCGGGACGGGCTAGACCCCTTTTACCAGATCCACTCGCCGCGTCCCAGAACCGCTACCGCGTCGACGATCCGGGTAAAGCTCGAGCGCGCGCGGCCGACCGTATGCCGGGCTCTGAGATAACCATGTACCAGCCCCGGCTCTTCGAACCAGAAGGCGTGGCCGTCTGCCGCAACGACGCGGTCGCGATAGGCCTCGCCGTCCGACGAGAGCGGGTCGCATTGTGCGGTGATCAGCACGGTCGGCGGCAGATTGGCAGAATCGGCGTCGGCCAGCGGCGACAGCGTGAGATCTCCGGTGCGGTCTTCGCCGCCGGTCCTGATATTCGTGTAGAAATCGAGGTCGCGCACTGTCAGCATCGGCGCCTCGGCATGGGTCACGTAAGAACCTTGCGTGCGGTCGCCGCCAAGGCCGGGATAGATCAGTACCTGGCCGATTGGCCTTCGCGCATGGCCGCGTGTTGCGTGGCTGACCGCAGCGGCGAGATTGCCACCGGCGCTGTCGCCGCAAAGCAGGATCGGACGCTTGTAAATCGTCGCCGCCCATTCGAAGGCGCTGATGGCATCGTCGAAGGCGGCTGGATGAAGATGTTCCGGCGCCAGCCGGTAGTCGACCGAAACCACTTCATAGCCGGTGCGGGCGCAAAGCTCGGCGCAGACGTCGTCATGGCTGTCGAGCCCGCCAAGAATAAAAC
>NZ_RZSX01000075.1:0-12703 GCF_004023105.1 Mesorhizobium sp. M5C.F.Ca.IN.020.32.2.1
GTTGACGCGCAGCCGTCCACGCGGGGCAGCACCGGCCGCCGCCTCACGCTCCGCGGCCGCCATGTCAGCCAGAATGCGCGCGCCGCTGTCGAAGAAGGCCGCGCCTTCTGGGGTTAGTTGCAGCTTGCGCGTCGAACGGCTGACCAGCCGCGCGCCAAGACGTGCTTCCAGCCGCGCGATCAGCTTGCTCACCGCCGACGGCGTCATCCGCAACGTGCGAGCGGCGGCCGAAAAGCTCCCCGCCTCAACAACGCGGACGAACACTTCGATCTCGCCTGAGCGATTGATGTCGGGTCTCGCCATTCGTGAATCTATTTCACAGACGATGTGCCTGACGCAAGGCTGGTTCACAGCACATCGCGACACGATCTTCCGGGTCGGGGCGTGGAGGACACGGCGTCCCGTCGTCAAAACTGGCTGTCATCGAAGTGGGAACCGCCATGCCTCTTGCTCTTTACGCTCTCGCCGCCGGTGCCTTCGGCATCGGCGTCACCGAATTCGTCATCATGGGCCTGCTGCTCGACGTTAGCACCGATTTCGGCGTCTCGATCTCGGCCGCCGGCCAGCTGATCTCAGGCTATGCGCTCGGCGTCGTTGTCGGCGCGCCGCTGCTGACGATCGCCACCGGCCGCTGGCCGCGCAAGACCGTGCTTCTGGGGCTGATGGCGATCTTCACGCTCGGCAACCTCGCCTGCGCGCTGGCCCCCGACTACTGGACGCTGATGGGTGCCCGCGTGCTCACCGCCTTTGCCCATGGCACCTTCTTCGGCGTTGGTTCGGTCGTTGCGACCGGGCTGGTGGCGCCTAACAAGAAGGCCTCGGCGATCGCCCTGATGTTCACCGGCCTGACCATCGCCAACATCCTCGGCGTGCCCTTCGGCACCTGGCTCGGCCAGGCCTTCGGCTGGCGGGCGACCTTCTGGGCGGTAACCCTGGTCGGCATCGTCGCCTTCGCCATCATTCTCCTGCTGGTGCCGCGCAGCCAGGCGGCGCCTGAGAAGAGCGACCTGCGCGGCGATCTCGCTGTGCTCGGCCGCGCGCCGGTCCTGCTTGGCTTCGCCACCACTGTGCTCGGCTATGCCGGCGTCTTCGCCGTCTTCACCTATATCGCCCCCTTGCTGACCGAGATCACCGGTTTTAAGGAAGCAGCCGTGTCGCCGATCCTGCTTGTCTTCGGCGGCGGCCTCATCGCCGGCAATCTCACCGGCGGCAAGGTCGCCGACCGCTGGCTGGTGCCTTCCGTTCTCGGCAGTCTCGTTGTGCTGGCGCTGGTGCTCGGCTCGATGACCTTCGCCCTGCACAGCCAGGCGATGGCCGTCGTCTATGTCGGCCTGCTCGGCGCCGCCGCCTTCGCCACCGTGGCGCCGCTGCAGATGTGGGTGCTGGAAAAGGCTGAAGGCGCCGGCCAGAGCCTCGCCTCGTCCTTCAACATCGCCGCCTTCAACCTCGGCAACGCCGCCGGCGCCTGGCTCGGCGGCGTGGTCATCGCCCATGGCCCCGGCCTCAGCGCCGTGACTTGGGTCGCCGCCCTGCTGCCGCTCTCGGCGCTGGCCGTGGCGGCGCTGGCGCTGCGCCTCGATACTACAGCGCCGCGCGTCCTCTTGGACGCGCAAAGGACGCTGTAGCACGTGATTTTGCGCATGAACCTTGTCCGAAAATCGGTTCCGATTTTCGGGGTCATGCGCAGCTCGGTGCTCGGCGTACCGGCATCCGCCCGGTCGTGACGATCCCAAACAAATCCAAAATACAAGGAGCAAAACCATGGATTATCGACGTCTTGGCGCCTCGGGCCTGAAGGTCCCGGCGCTCTCGTTCGGCGCTGGAACCTTCGGCGGTTCGGGGCCGCTGTTCGGCGCCTGGGGCAATAGCGATGCGACGGAAGCGCGGTGGCTGGTCGACATCTGCCTGGAGGCCGGCGTCAACCTGTTCGACACCGCCGACGTCTATTCGAACGGCGCCTCCGAAGAGGTGCTCGGCGCGGCCATCAAGGGCCGCCGCGATGCCGTGCTGATCTCGACCAAGACCTCGCTGCCGATGGGCGACGGACCCAACGATGCCGGCTCCTCCCGTTCGCGTCTCATCAAAGCCGTCGAGGACGCGCTCAAGCGTCTCGGCACCGATTACATCGACCTGCTGCAACTGCACGCTTTCGACGCCGCAACGCCGATCGAGGAGGTGCTGTCGACGCTGGACAGTCTCGTGCGCGCCGGCAAGCTGCGCTATGTCGGCGTCTCCAACTTTTCCGGCTGGCAAGTGATGAAATCGCTCGGCCTGGCGGACAAGCACGGCTACCCGCGCTACGTTGCCCATCAGGTCTATTACTCGCTAGTCGGGCGCGACTATGAATGGGAGTTGATGCCGCTAGGCCTCGACCAGGGCCTCGGTGCGCTGGTGTGGAGCCCGCTCGGCTGGGGCCGCCTGACCGGCAAGATCCGCCGCGGCGAGCCACTGCCGGAAAAAAGCCGGTTGCACGACACCGCAAGCTTCGGGCCACCTGTCGAGGACGAGCAACTCTACAGGGTCGTCGATGCGCTCGACACTGCCGCCAAGGAAACCGGCAAGACGGTGCCGCAGGTCGCCATCAACTGGTTGCTGCAGCGGCCGACCGTCGCCTCTGTCATTATCGGCGCACGCAACGAGGAACAGCTGCGCCAGAACCTCGGCGCCGTCGGTTGGTCATTGACATCAGACCAGATCAAGAAGCTTGACGCGGCAAGCGCGGTCACCGCACCCTATCCGTATTTCCCCTATCGCCGGCAGGAGGGTTTTGCCCGGCTGAGCCCGGCTGCGGTCTGACCCCGCTCGATATTTCAAACGCCCGGCGACAGGGCATGTTGAGATTCAGGTCAGGTCGCGCCGAGAATGGTGGCATCCGAGAACCGGAGCGGAGCGTACTTAAAGTACGTGAGCCCCGGAAGCGCAGGAAGCCGCCATTCGCAGGCCGGCCTCACCTGAATATCGACACGCCCTAATGCAGCACGAACTCGCCGTCGACCTTGTGCCATTCGTTGGGCGCGATCAGCTTCTGGTGCGTATAGCTCACCGAATGCAGCGGGCCATCGAGCTTGGTCTGCCAGAACTCGATGAACCGGATCAGCACCGGAAATTTCGGAGCGATGTCGTAGTCCTGCCAGATGAAGCTCTGCAGCAGATGCGGATGATCGGGAAAATGATAAAGGATCTTGGCCGTGGTCAAGCCATAGCCCTTGAGCATCAGGTCCATTTCGGAATGGTCACGCATCGCGGTCCCCTGGTTGATTCTCCTTTCCTCCCAATTTGAAATTGTGCGCGCTATTTGCTTAATCGTCTATTGATATTTCGGAGTTAGAGGCCAGGTTTACGACGCAAAAACATGTATTTAGCAGCGATCGTAGTCGAGTGCTGATAGCGGCGAAAACGACGTCTGCGGCATCCCGCCGCGCGAATCCAACGTCTAATGTTGCCGTCACTGCGGAACTGTTAATAATGCGCGCGAATTCGCGGCCGCTGCGCCGCGATACTGCTCGGCGGGCAGGCTGGCAGTTGGTCTTGGGAGGGAATGGAAAAATGTCCGAGGTTCATGTCCATCGCGTCCAGCCGGCGTGGAAGAAGAACGCGCTGATCGACAATGACACCTATTTGAAATGGTACACCGACAGCGTGAAGAACCCGGATAAATTCTGGGGCAAGCACGGCAAGCGCATCGACTGGTTCAAGCCCTACAGCAAGGTCAAGAACACCTCCTTCGACGGCAAGGTCTCGATCAAATGGTTCGAGGATGGCGAGACCAACGTTTCGTGGAACTGCATCGACCGGCATCTGAAGAAGCGCGGCGATCAGACCGCCATCATTTGGGAAGGCGACAATCCCTACGATGACAGGAAGATCACCTATAACGAGCTCCACGCGCATGTCTGCCGGCTCGCCAATGTGATGAAGAAGCACGGCGTCAAGAAAGGCGACCGCGTCACCATCTACATGCCGATGATCCCGGAAGCCGCCTATGCAATGCTCGCCTGCACGCGCATCGGCGCTATCCATTCGGTGGTCTTTGGCGGCTTTTCACCGGACGCGCTGGCCGGCCGCATCGACGACTGCAAATCAACCTTCGTCATCACCGCCGACGAAGGCCTGCGCGGCGGCAAGCCCATCCCGTTGAAAGACAATACCGACAAGGCGATTGAGATCGCCGCCAAGGCCGGAACGAAAGTCGAGAAGGTCGTCGTCGTGCGCCGTACCGGTGGCAAGACCGGCTGGGTCGCCGGACGCGACGTCTGGTACCACGACGAGGTCGCGACGGTGAAAGCGGAGTGCAAACCCGAGAAGATGAAGGCCGAGGACCCGCTGTTCATCCTCTACACATCGGGTTCGACCGGCAAACCGAAGGGCGTGCTGCACACCACGGCCGGCTATCTCGTCTATGTCTCGATGACCCACCAATATGCCTTCGACTACCATGACGGCGACATCTACTGGTGCACCGCCGATGTCGGCTGGGTCACCGGCCACAGCTACATCGTCTACGGGCCGCTCGCCAACGGCGCCACCACGCTGATGTTCGAAGGCGTGCCGAACTACCCGTCGCAGTCCCGGTTCTGGGAGGTCATCGATAAGCACAAGGTCAACATCTTTTACACCGCCCCGACGGCGTTGCGGGCGCTGATGGGCGCCGGCGACGCCCATGTCGCCAGGACGTCGCGCAAATCGCTGCGCGTGCTCGGCACGGTCGGCGAGCCGATTAATCCGGAGGCCTGGGAGTGGTATTTCAACGTCGTCGGCAACGGCAAGGTGCCGATCGTCGACACATGGTGGCAGACCGAGACCGGCGGCATCCTGATTACGCCGCTGCCCGGCGCCACCCACCTTAAGGCAGGTTCCGCGACGCGGCCGTTCTTCGGCGTCAAGCCGCAACTGGTGGACGGCGACGGCAAGGTGCTGGAAGGTGTTGCCAGCGGCAACCTCTGCATCGCCGATTCGTGGCCGGGCCAGATGCGCACCGTCTATGGCGATCACGAGCGCTTCGTGCAGACCTATTTTTCCACTTACAAGGGCAAATATTTTACCGGCGACGGCTGCCGGCGCGACGCTGATGGCTACTACTGGATCACGGGCCGCGTCGACGACGTCATCAACGTTTCCGGCCACCGCATGGGCACGGCCGAGGTCGAATCCGCGCTGGTTTCGCACGAGAAAGTCTCCGAAGCCGCCGTCGTCGGCTATCCGCACGACATCAAGGGCCAGGGGATCTACTGCTACGTCACTTTGATGGCCGGCGAGAAGCCGAGCGAGGAGTTGCGCAAGGAACTCGTCGCCCATGTCCGCAAGGACATCGGCGCCATCGCCACGCCCGACAAGATCCAGTTCGCTCCGGGTCTGCCGAAAACCCGCTCGGGCAAGATCATGCGACGCATCCTGCGCAAGATCGCCGAGGACGATTTTGCCGCGCTCGGCGATACCTCGACGCTGGCCGACCCGGCGGTCGTCGACGACCTCGTCGCCAACCGGCAGAACAAGAGGGGATAAGAAACATCCGATCGACGGTCGGCAGAAACCCAATTGGATGAGATCGGCTCGTCCCCGCGCTACCGATAAAGATCCGCTCGCGTCGGCGGCAGTCCGCTCGGGCCCCGCGCGCGCTTGGTGACGACGGTCTGGAAAATCTGCGCCGAGGCGCGTTCGAAAGTGATCGAACATCCGGTGAGATAAAGCAGCCACAGGCGCGCCTTGGCTTCGCCGACCTCGGCGATCGCTTCGTCGAAGCGTGCGTGGAGGCGCTCGGCCCACAGACGGCAGGTGCGGGCGTAGTGCTCGCGCAAATTCTCGACATCGTAGACGAGGAAGCCGTGCGCTTCGAGATTGCCGAGCGTCATGCCGATCGTGTCGAGCTCACCGCCGGGAAAGATGTATTTGATCAGCGCCTTGAATTCCGGGCCCTTGCGCAAGGTCTTCTTCATGCTGCCCTTGTCGCGCCGGGTGATGGCATGATGCAGGTAGATGCCGCCCGGTTTGAGCAGGCGATGGATGGTCGAGAAATAGGCGGCGTGGTTGGCGAGCCCCAGATGCTCGAACATGCCGATCGAGGATATCTTGTCGAAGGAGCCGGACAGCTCGGCGTAGGATTTTATCTCGATGGTGATGCGATCTTCCAGCCCCTCGGAGCGGATGCGCTCGCGGGCAAGTTCGGTCTGGGCTTCCGACAGCGAGACACCGTGGCCGACGACGCCGTAATTTTTCGCGGCATGGATGAGCATGGCTCCCCAGCCGCAGCCGATGTCGAGCAGTCTTTCGCCCGGCTTCAGCCGGAGCTTGCGGCAGATATGATCAAGCTTGTCTTTCTGCGCCTGGTCGATGCCGTTGGCGAAATCGGTGAAATAGCCGCAGCTATAGACCATGCGTTCGTCGAGGAAGAGCCGGTAGAAGGCGTTCGAAATGTCGTAGTGGTGCCGGATCGCTTGCCTGTTCGACCCGCTGACGAAGGGGTTGCGCCCGGAAAGGTCGGTCCGCGCCGTCATCTGTTTTCTCGAAAACAGCACGGCCGGCAGGTCGCGCAGGACCGCGAGCTTGGGCAACGACTTTAGCTTCGTCCTGAGCTTGCCGTGCGCAGGCAGAGCGTAGAAATCGAACAGCGATCCGCCTTCCACGTCGATGGTCTTGGAAATCCACATTTCGATCAGCGTCGAGAGGTTGGGCCGACGCATCACCTGCCAGACGATGTCCTGGTCGTTTATGGTGAGCACGGGTCCCGTGGCGGGCCCGATCCGCTCGCCAGTCCACAGCTTGACCGCGAAACCCGGCTGCAACGTCTCGATAACCGTTCGAACGATCCGTGCGGCTCTCTCGGCTGCCTCCATCCCCGTCCTCTCCTGCTCAGTACGCTGGCGGTCCACGGCGACTTTGCCTGTCCGATCGGACAGCCGCAAGCCGCCAGCAACAAGCTCGCACGGCATTTTCACCATCGCGCCTTGCCATTTGCGGATCGACACCCCATCATGAGGGCGTGTTCAACAAATCGAAAGGAGGTGATCCGATGTCGAGTGATTTCGTTTTCCAGAACGTGGCCTCAGCGGATTGCACTTTCGGGAAGCAGTCTTCCCGTTAAGGCGCGAGATGCGCGGCTGGCGACGCAAACCGTCGCTGCCATGAGCCGCGCCATGGACGGAAACACGGAAGGCCGCCGGCTTCGAAAGAAGCGGCGGCCTTTTCCTTGTCCGGATCCTGTCTGGTCAATACCCTCTATTTGGTCAATGCCAAGCTTTCGATGTTGCGCGCTATGTCCTGGAAAGCCTGATTGAGTTCCGCCCCGTTGGCGGCCTGATAGAAGTGCTTGATCTTGGCCGTATCCGGGCTCGCGCAATTCTGCAGTGTCGCCTGGGCATTCTCCTCGTTGAGATCGAAACCAATGGTGAAGATTTCGATGCCCTTGTCGCGCATGGCGGTACAGAGCGTCTTGGCTGACGTGCGGGTCGGTTCCTTGCCGGCATCGTTGTAGACCTCACCAACAGTGCTGGCATCGAAATAGGACAGATTGAACTCGCCGTCGGTCATCAGGATCGCGATTTTGGCGACCTTGTTCGGATCCGCCTTGGCCGGCCGCTGCGAAGCATTCATCACGCTGCCCCAGCTTTCCGAAAGCATGTACCAAGTCCACTGCACGCCGATATGGCCCGCGGTGCCGCCCGATGCGACAAAGTTCTTGATGACATTCTTGAGCGCCGCGGCGTCCGCCGTCAGCGGCTTCAACGCGGCGGCCGGGCAGGCAGCCGTGCCGGTCTGCCAGGCAAAGGAAGACAACAGGTAATCGCGATTGACCATGCTGATGTCGGGACCTACATCCGAATATTGATAGGTGCCCTTGCGCTCGGTGGCGCAATTGTCCGGACGCATTAAGCCGGAGACGTACTGTATGGCGCCATTGCCTGGCGCCTGCTTGCGCTGGCTGGTCGAGGTTTCGACATAGACGCTGCTGGCGGCAAGCGCGCCGGCATTCACCGAATTAGCGTATGGTACGATGGAGACACGCACCCGGGGGTTGGAGGAGTCCTGACCGTCCAGGAAGCTGTCGACCGCGTTCTTTGCAGCTGTCCTCAGATCGATGATTTTCTGGCCGGCCATCGACCCTGTGACGTCGAGCATCATCGCCACTTCGATCGTCTTGTCCGAATAGAGCGCTGTCGTCGATGCGGCAACGCGCTTCATGTCACCCATCCTGAAAAGCGGAAAATAAAGACCGAGATCGACATGGGCGTCCGCCTGAACCGTCTTGGCGGTCCTGTCGATGGTCAATTTGTCGAGGACGATCCGATCTGCCTGCAGAATGCCCGCTCGGCTGTTGGCATCGAGAAACGCCTGCACCGACTTGTTGGCATCGGCCTCCTTGATGACGCCGGTCGTCAGGTCGCGCGCCGTCGAGGTCACCGCCGCATCGACCACGCCTTGAAGGCTCGACTTGGCGTTGTAGAGCTGGGCAACGTTGACGGCAAAGCCGACACCCAGCGCCAGCACCGACGCAACCATGCCGAACAGAACCGCTAAGTTTCCGCTTCGATCTCTGGCAAAGCCGCCGATCGCGTGAACAAAACCCCCAAGATGCCGCATGCTTTCGCCTCCATTCACCACGACCTCGAAGCCGTGTGAGGGCGCATTGCAGGATTCCGGCCGGATGGCGCCGTCAACGCACCAAAAGCCGGCGGCTCATCTCAAATCGTTGTTTCTGCTTGCTTTCGAAATGCGGCAGGGTGAACAATCGGGAAACGACAAGCCGCTGCGGCAGTTTCGTTTACGAAGCGCTTACCATGATCCCGACGTCTGCCGTGGAGCACAAGAACTCGATCCCGATCCGGCACAGAGGTTCTGTGCCGGATCGGATCAGGCACACCAGATCCGTAGGACAGCCCGGATGATCGTTACAGCGGGACGCACGCCGTTCACGCTTGCGTTTCTATGCCAGCATCTGCGCGCTGGCGGTCCTATCGACGCCGCGATGGGGCGGGTTGAACAGATTGCTTTCCTGCTCGTAGGTCCAGACCTTGAACAGGCTGAGCCGGTGCGGGCCGAAACTGTGCAGCAGCGGCACGTCGGTCGCGTCGCGACCGCGCGCGATGACGACGCGGCCGATCCTCGGCACGTTGTGGCGGGGGTCGAACGTGTACCATTTGCCGTCGAGGAACACTTCCAGCCACGCCGAAAAATCCATCGGTGCCGGGTCGACCGGTACGCCGATGTCGCCGAGATAGCCGTTCACGTAGCGGGCAGGGATGTTCATGCAGCGGCAGAGCGTGATCGCCAGATGAGCGAAGTCGCGGCAGACGCCGACGCGCTCTTCATGCGCCTGCGCCGCCGTGCGGGTCGAGCGCGCATAGCCGTAACCGAACGACAGGCGGTTGTGGACATAGTCGACGATCGCCTGCACCCGCGCCCAGCCGGATGGAACAGGCCCGAAAACCTGCCAGGCCAGATCGCTGAGATGATCGGTTTCGCAATAGCGACTGCCGAGCAGATAGCAGAGCACGTCGTCGGGCAACTCCGCCACCGGCACTTGCCTGGCCAGCGGGTTGACCTCGTCGGTGTCGCCGCTGTCCTCGACGACGGCATCGTAAAGAATGCGAAAGCCGCCGCCCGGCGCCGTGAAGCGCCGGCAGGTGTTACCATAGAGATCGTGATAGAGCCGGGTTGGGACGGAAGGCGAGGTCAGCACGCGCGTCTGACGCTTGATGTCGGCCTGGCGCTCCTTGTGGATCTCGAGCAGCGAAATCACCGGGGTGGCTTCAGCACAGTCGATGGCGATTTCGTAGCCGAGCCGAATCAGCATCGCGGTTCCCCCGCTTTTGAGCATCGTGGAAGGCGGTTTGATCAACGCGAGACGGCTCGCCGTGGTTCCCTGGTATTGTCGAAAAGGCGATCTCGCGCCTTCCCATGCAGCCGACGGGACGTTACGGTCGATCGACAGACTTTTGGTCCCTCCGAAACAACCTCCCGGGATAGCAGATGTTCGCAGGCAAGAAATTCGCAGCCTTCCTGTTCGACATGGACGGCACGGTGGTCAATTCGATTGCCGCCGCAGAAAGGGTCTGGGCGGATTGGGCACGCCGGCAAGGTCTCGACGTTGCCGCATTCCTGCCGACGATTCACGGCGTGCGGGCGATCGAGACCATCGCTCGGCTGGCGCTTCCAGGCGTCGAACCAATGCGCGAGGCCGATGCGCTTCTGCAGGCAGAGGCGGCCGATATCGACGGCATCCATCCGATCGCCGGCGCCGCGGCGTTTCTGGCGTCGCTGCCGCCCGAGCGCTGGGCCATCGTCACATCCGCGCCGCGCGAGCTGGCTCTCCTGCGCATTGCGGCCGCTGGCATCCCGCTTCCCGCCATCCTTGTCGCGGCCGAGGACGTTTCCCACGGCAAACCGGCCCCCGATTGCTTCCAGCTGGCGGCCGAGCGGCTGGGCGTCGATGCGCGCGACTGTCTCGTTTTCGAAGATGCGCCCGCCGGCATATCGGCGGCCGAGGCCGCAGGTGCTGCGGTCGTGGTGATCAGCGCCACGCACCAGCATCCGTTGCAAACGCCGCATGCTGCGATCGCCGGTTATGACGCGATCGGCATTGCTGTCGACGACCGCGGCTGGATCGCCATTGAGCCGGAGAGCACCGCCGAGGTCTGCTGACCCTCCGGTATCCTGTCGTGCCTAAAAATCGCTGGTCAGGCCCTTGACCTCCCAGTCACCATAACGGCCCGGTTCCTTGCCGCCACGGCCGCCGATCTCCTTCGGCACCGCGGCTTCCTGCTGGCGATAGCGTTCGCGCCGTGCTTCCGCCTCCGCCAAAGCGCGGCGGGCTGCCGGCGTCAGCGTCTTTTGCGGCGCGCCGTAACCGGGATCGGCGTTTGTATTGCTGGCTTCGCCTGTTTTACTGGTTTCGTCGATCATGCGATTTCCCGGCGGATTGAAACAGGGCCACACGTTTCCCATCATATAGCGATGAGCCGACAAGGATCGACCATTTTTCCGCACCGCCGGCAGAAACGGAGCAGACAATGAACACACTTCGCACCGCTATGCTTTTGGCAGCGATGACGGCGCTGTTCATGGGCGTCGGCTATCTGATCGGCGGGTCGGGCGGCATGGTGATTGCCTTGCTGATTGCCGCCGCTATGAACCTGTTCAGCTATTGGAACGCCGACAAGATGGTGCTGTCGATGAACCGCGCTGTCGAGGTCGACGAAAGGAACGCGCCGGAATATTACGCCATCGTGCAGAGCCTCGCCAGACAGGCCGGCCTACCGATGCCGAAAACCTATCTGATCGACAACCCGCAGCCCAACGCTTTCGCCACCGGTCGCAACCCGCAGAATGCCGCGGTCGCCGCCACCACCGGACTGTTGCAGCAACTTTCGCATGAGGAGGTCGCGGCTGTCATGGCGCACGAGCTCGCCCATGTGCAGCACCGCGACACGCTGACCATGACAATCGTCGCCACGCTCGCCGGCGCGATCTCGATGCTCGGCAATTTCGCCTTCTTTTTCGGCGGCAACCGCGACAACAACAATTCCTTTGGCATTATTGGCGTGCTGGTGGCGATGATCGTGGCGCCCTTTGCCGCGATGATCGTGCAGATGGCGGTCAGCCGCACCCGCGAATACGAAGCCGACCGGCGCGGCGCCGAGATCTGTGGACAGCCGCTTTGGCTTGCCTCGGCCCTTGACAAGATCGCCCGCGGCGCCGAACGCATCCGCAACCCGGATGCCGAGCGCAATCCGGCGACCGCCCACCTCTTCATCATCAATCCTCTTTCCGGCGAGCGCATGGATAGCCTGTTTTCCACCCACCCGAGCACCGACAACCGCATCGCGGCGCTGCAGGCGATGGCGCGGGATATGGCATCCGCCCCCGCTCAGCGGCAGGCCCCGATGCCGCGGCAGGCGGACGGGCAGCGTCCGTCGGGCCCGTGGGAGAGGGCTGCCGAGCAGCCTGAGCAGTCGACTGAACCGGCCAGGCCGAAATCCAATCCCTGGGGCCGCAATCCGACCGGACCCAAGGGTCCGTGGTCGTGAGCGAAGCGAAACGCCGGCACCGAATTTCAGGCGATCATGAAAATAATGCAGCGAGCCCCGACGAGCCCGTCGCTGGTCTCGCCGCGCGCAAGGCGGCGGCACGGCTGCTTGCCGCCGTCATCGATGCGAGGACGCCGCTAGACGGACTGACCGACCATGAGAACGGCCATCCGCAATACAAGGCGCTCGACCTGCGTGATCGAGCGCTGGTGCGCGCCATACTGGTTACTGCGCTGCGCTTCCGCATGACCATATCAGGGTTGCTGGCCCGTCGCCTGGAAAAGCCGCTGCCGCCCAACGCCACCGCGCTTTCGCACATTCTGCATGTAGCAGCGGCACAGATACTGTTCCTCGACATTCCCGACAGCGCCGCCGTCGACCTTGCCGTGACCCACGCCAAATCCGATCCGCGCACAGTGCGCTTCTCCGGTCTCGTCAACGGCGTGCTGCGCACGCTGGCGCGGTCCAAGCAGGCCGAGTTGGCTGCAGCGCTTGCCGCCACCGACGAAGCGCCGAAGTGGTTTTCCGACCGGCTGAGAGCCGCCTATGGCGTCGACAAGGCCAGGCAAATTCTCGCCGCTCACCGGCACGAGGCACCAGTCGACTTCACCATCAAGTCCGACCTCGCGCTGTGGGCCGAGCGGCTCGGCGGCATCGTGCTGCCGACCGGCACGGTGCGAGTG
>NZ_RZSX01000760.1:0-3098 GCF_004023105.1 Mesorhizobium sp. M5C.F.Ca.IN.020.32.2.1
GAACATCGCCGGTCCTGTCATGGCCTGCTTCAGCTTCGCCGGGCTGTACCTCTACCGACGCGGACAGCGGCTCTGGGGCGCGTCAATCTTTTGCGCGGCGATGATCTTCATGCTGCACACCGGTTCCAAGACGACGGCCGGATTGGTGCCGTTTTCGATCCTGATCGTCGTGCTGCCGAGCCTCATCGGCATGCGGCTCGGGACGCCGATCCTGTTCGTGCTGGCCATCATCGCCGCGGCGATTGGCACGCTGGGCATCGTCTTCCTGCCGCCGGTGAAGCATCTGGCGGCACTCTATTTCCCC
Source organism: Mesorhizobium sp. M5C.F.Ca.IN.020.32.2.1 (assembly GCF_004023105.1). Taxonomy (NCBI): domain Bacteria; kingdom Pseudomonadati; phylum Pseudomonadota; class Alphaproteobacteria; order Hyphomicrobiales; family Phyllobacteriaceae; genus Mesorhizobium; species Mesorhizobium sp. M5C.F.Ca.IN.020.32.2.1. Next base: position 305 of record NZ_RZSX01000760.1, read on the forward strand.
GACCTGACCTACACCGGACGCACGACGCTGTGGGAGTTCGCCGGCGAGATGCTGGCGAAGCGGCCGTGGACCGGCTACGGCTTCGAGAGCTTCTGGGGCACGCCGCTGCTCTTGAACCAGGACCAGCCCTTCGACCGGGCCTGGGACATCAGAACCATCGTGCACGGCCATAACGGCTATCTCGACATCGCCGTGCTGATGGGCATCCCGGCGCTCGGCGTGGCAGCCTACACATTCCTGATCGCGCCGCTACGCGATTACTTGCGCATCCCCTTGCGCAAGGAAAACATCTATCTCGGCGACTTCTTCATGATGGTGGTGCTGTTCGCCGCGCTGAACGCCTTCCTCGAAAGCTTCTTCTTCCATCGCGCCGACCCGGTCTGGCTGTTCTTCGTGTTCGGCATGTTCGGCCTCAGGCAGGTGTCGCTGCGGCCGATGGCGGTTCGTGGTCCGTGCTGATCCTCCGTCCCAACAGGGCTTCCCCGCCCCGCCACGAACGTCTATGGGAAGCCATCTTTTTGTTTGAGCATCGGATTTTCCCAAAACCGGTACCCACTTTGCGTCCGATGCTCTAGCGGAGGTTTTCTATGACGATCAGGCTTGTTCTCGCCGGTTGCGGCAATATGGGCTACGCCATGCTCTCGGGCTGGCTGAAATCGGGCAAGCTCCCCCCGGCGGCGGTCTTCGTGGTCGAGCCGAATGCCGATCTGCGCAAGCGTGCCGAAGCGCTCGGCTGCAGTGCTGCCGCGGAGGCCGGCGGTATTCCGGCGGACGCGGTGCCGGCCCTCGTGGTCATTGCGGTGAAGCCGCAAGTGATCCGCGACGTGACCGCCGCGTACAAGCGCTTCAATGATGGCCGCACGACCTTCCTCAGCATCGCCGCCGGAACGCCGCTCGCCACGTTCGAGGCCATTTTGGGCAATCGCGCGCCGATCGTGCGCTGCATGCCCAACACCCCGGCGGCCATTGGCAAGGGCATGATGGTGGTGTTTTCCAACCGACTGGTTTCCAACGACACTAAGCGTTTCGTTGCCGATCTGCTTTCGGCGAGCGGCGAAGTGACTGAGATCGACGACGAAGGCCTGATGGACGCGGTGACGGCGGTGTCAGGGTCTGGCCCCGCCTATATCTTCCATTTCATCGAAGCGCTGACTGTGGCTGCCGAGAAGGCTGGCCTGCCAACAAAGACCGCCAGGCTGCTCGCCATGCAGACGGTCTATGGCGCCGCCTCGCTCGCCGCCGAAAGCGGCGAGCCGCCGGGCGTGCTGCGTCAGCAGGTGACCAGCCCCAACGGCACCACGGCCGCCGCACTTGCCGTGCTGATGGGCGGGGACCGGCTGATCCATCTGCTCACCGAAGCGGTGGAAGCAGCGCGGCTGCGGTCGATTGAGTTGGGGAAGTAATGGCGGACTGCGGATTACGCGAGATCGGTATGCGAAAAGTCGTTCCCTGGTCGCTCGGTTAGAACCGCGACGACGCAGAGAGTCGGCTAAATCAGGGATGTCCCCACAACTCGTCTATATCATCCTTGTTCACAGGCCGGCCGCCCTTGCCCTCTCCGGCTATGAGATCGTGGGCACTGGCTGCGAGTCGTTCGGCCAGAGGAATGCGTCCACTTTCCCGCTTCAATTCGGATTCAGGCACCTCGATCACTTCCCAAATCTCCGTACAGCGTCTCGTCCTGCAGCCGGCGCAAGGCGAAAAGCCTGGTCGTCGGGTCGGGTGCGGCATTGTCTGATGTCAGCAGTTCGCCCTTCCTGACCGGTCTCAGCACCTTGCCGCTTTCGAGCAGGCCGACTGGCACCGCGCGGTTGGCGCGAGCCTCTTCGACAGTCATGGTCCAGGAGCGGTAGCAGGTCTCGCCGATCGCATCGAAAATCTCGCCGGCGGCGAGATCGCGCTTGGCCACGGCGCAGACCTCGGCGACGGGCCTCGGCAGCGGCACCATGTCCGGCTTGCCATAGAGCGCGATGCGCGCGGCGGTCAACGGCACTTCCAGCGAGGTCAGATGATACGGCCTGAAGAAGCTGTAATAGGGGCCGTGGCCGATATGCAGGTCGTCCATGCGCTCGATGATGCGCGGATGCGTCGCCTCGACGATGACGAAGACGCCGGGCGCCACGCCCTTGCCGATGGTATAGTCGACGACGCCCTTCCGCGACAGGATGCCGCCATCGGCGCGCGGGATGAGGACCTTGGCCAATTCATCGCGATTGGCCTTGGGGCCGTGCATGCCGGCAATGTCGGGCACCAGCCCGGTGGCGTTGGCGATGGCGCACATCTCGACCATGGTTTTCGAGCCGTCGACGAACTCAACCAGCATGCGCGGGTTCATGTTGCGGCGCAAGGCTTCCGCGCGATAGTCGTCGGGCACGGCGTCGTGATTGAGCGGGTTGTTCTTGCCTTTGCCGGCCGAGACGATGGTATAGCCGAGCGCAGAGGCGAACTCGATCAGCTCCATGCAGCTCGACGGCTCGTCGCCGGCACCGACCGAATAGACAACGCCGAGCCGGTCGGCCTGCTGTTTCAGATAACAGCCGATGGTGACGTCGGCTTCGACATTCATCATCACCAGATGCTTGCCGTGTTCCATCGCCATCAGGTCGAAATCGGCGGCGACGCCGGGCTTGCCGGTGGCGTCGATGACGACGTCAATGAGCGGATTGGTGACCAGCATCTCGTTCGAGGTGATGGCTATTTTTCCGCCCTCGATCGCCTCGCTGACCTTCGACGGCGTATCGGCCTCCCGTGCCATCGCCTCGTCGCTATAGGCGATGCGGACGGCATCACGCGC
>NZ_RZSX01000761.1:0-3092 GCF_004023105.1 Mesorhizobium sp. M5C.F.Ca.IN.020.32.2.1
AGACAGTATCTGATCATCACATATCGCACCGATCCGCAAAAACTGCGCGACCTTGTGCCGGAGCCGCTTCAGGTGTGCGAGCCTCTGGTCAAATTCGAGTTCATTCGCATGCCGGACTCGACGGGCTTCGGCGACTACACGGAAAGCGGACAGGTCATCCCTGTCTCCTTCTGCGGCCGCATGGGGAGCTACACCCACTGCATGTTTCTCGACGACCATCCGCCGACAGCGGGCGGACGCGAGTTGTGGGGCTTTCCCAAGAAGCTCGCCAGCCCAACGCTCCGAACAGAGACGGACACGCTTGTTGGCACGCTGGACTACGGCCCGGTCCGCGTCGCGACGGGTACGATGGGCTACAAGCACCGGGCCGCGGACCTTGCGAGCGTTAAGGCCTCGCTCGCCGACCCGAACTTCCTCCTCAAAATCATCCCGCATGTCGACGGCACGCCGCGCATCTGCGAACTCGTGGAATACCACCTGGAGGACATCGATCTGAGAGGCGCCTGGACCGGCCCGGCAGCCCTGAACCTCTGGTCGCATGCGCTTGCCCCCGTCGCCGAACTGCCGGTGCTGGAAGTAGTCTCGGCCGTACACCTCGTCGCCGATCTCACGCTCGCGCTCGGGAAGGTCGTCCACGACTATCTCGCGGAAGCCGAGCCTCGCCATCGGAAAGGAAGAAACCATGAACTTTCACAATGATATTTTATTGAACCAGCGCGACGGGGAGCCGGTGGCCGGCTTATCGACAAGGTGGCGGTGATCGCCGAAGCCGCGAGCGGGGTCGGCAAGGAAAGCGCGGTTCGCCCGCGAGGGAGCAAGAGTGGTCCGCGGATCTTGATCACAGCGAAGTCCAACAACGGCGTCCGGGATCGATCGATTGACGAAAAATGGTTGCCAGGGTGAGAGGCAGGTGGAACGCGGCTGATGCAGGCAATCGAAACCTTCGGGCGCCTCGATGTCCTGTCAGCAACGCCGGCGTCCAGAACGTAGCGCCGCTTGTCGAGTTCTGCCACAAGGCGCTTCCCGCCCGTGATAGGCTCCATCTCACGGGTGTCGGCGAACTCAATGTCACCAAAATCAGTGTAAGGCTCGGCCTGCTGTTCGGCGTCTGCCTCAGAGGCAGACGCTCGCCCCTGTCGCCGATATCGCCGTAAAGACTCGGCCGGCAGGGGAGGTGGACTACGACCTACCTTGAACTTTGCTTTTTACCGTCGTCAGATGAAGCGAGCCGAAATGTTGCGCCGCGGTGCTGATGACAAAAATTCTCGGCGGCTCGAACTTTACCTCTCGCGCCTCTACGAGGAGGTTGCACGAAAAGCGCGGCCTTGCCCCCTCGTCATCACAAGAGCGACACGGGCCGACATGGCGGCCGAAACGCTCACCTCATGCGCAACCTGGTTAAGAAGCTGGCGCAAACGGGGCCGAGCGAGGCGGAACTCGAGCGGACGAGGATGAAACGCCCAAATCCTCAAAGAGACGGCCCGCATCGAGAAAAGCCGTGCCTGCCGAGATCGGGCAAGGGCGGGTAGCCAACGCTACCCAGCCGTAGGGAAACCCGTGATCACGCTTTAGGCACCCAATAACGATAATGGAAAAATCTGCGCGAAACGGTCGCACCGGTATTGACATTAATTGACACACCCCGCGAACACTTGCATAAGCCACATAGCGGTAGTGACTAGGTGCATGCCGCACCCAATTTTTTCCCTAGGGCGAGGTCAGATCTATGGCGGCACTGGCAAAATTCAGACCAGTTGATTCCAGCCAACACGACAAGGACGAACTCCGCGAAATCGTCCGTGAGCGCTCTTTTCGATCCGGACGCTACACGCTCTCGTCGGGCATAGAGAGCGACATCTATTTCAATATGAAGCCTACCATGATGATGGCGCGAGGCGCGCAACTTGCCGCTCTTGAGTTCCTAAAAATCGCTGAGCAAGTGAAAGCAGAGTACGTCGGCGGCCTTGAAATGGGAGCGGTCCCCGTAATCGGATCGATGGCAGCTGTCAGCTCGGCGATGAACAAACCCATAAACACGATCTTCGTTCGCAAGACTCCAAAGCCTCATGGCACAAGGGACGTGATTGAAGGTCTTGGGCCCAAAGAAGATCTCGAGGGAAAAGTCGTCCTGATCGTTGACGACGTTGCCACAAGCGGCAAGTCGATATTGAAGGCGATTGAAGAGGTTCGCCGCGCCGGGGGCATTGTAGGTGACGCTGCTTGCCTCGTGGACCGCGACGAGGGAGCTACGGCGCTGCTAGCCCAACATGGGGTCACGCTGCATTCCGTTCTGCATGCGAGCGAATTTGTGGAACGCCACTGACAATCTCATACAACGGCTTTCCGGCGACCTAGCCTTAGAGGACATTCCGCCGCTTTGCAGCGAGTGCAGGCGCCTCGCGAGTAAGAGCGACTGCCCTTGCCCATCCTCACTGCTTTTGGTGCAACATATGCTGGCTGCCGTTCACCAGCCGCTTGACGCCATTGACCACCTTTCTGAGCAAGGCGCCATCAGACTGAAGGCTTTTACCGATTATCTGGCGACGGTCGTTCGAATGGCTTCAGAGCGCGGAGACGCGGCACCCTGGATCGATCTAGCCAGCCGGTTTAGCGCCCTTTTCGGTCCCGACGAGGTTGCCCACTAATCTAGTGCTTATCGCTTTCCATGAACTAGCAGCCTCGGCGGCATCGCGTCATGGATCGCCAGCGGCATGCCGGCCCATGATGCGAGCGTAAAAGCGCCGAGCAGCCGGTGCTGAATCTCGGACGTGACGACGCCGATTGGCGCGATGCGCGTTGGCACGGGCCCTCGTGCCCAAGCATGATGCGTTCCCATTCCGCGGCATCATGCTCGCGATCCCGTCTGTGCCGTGCTCAAGCAAGCGAGCCCGAGCGAACCGCCCTGGGTAGCGGATTTAGACAATCGTTGGTGGAGTTGGCTGGCGAATTGGCGAGTTCGGCCTTTGGTTGGAAGACCGGCTTGCGGCGGGCCAACCAAACGGGATTGGCGACACTGGAGTATGCCTTCACTGGGGTCGCGTCCTTACGCTGTAACGCGGCGGTCAGCGAAGCCGCGCGAGCGCCCCCTCGAT
>NZ_RZSX01000762.1:0-3086 GCF_004023105.1 Mesorhizobium sp. M5C.F.Ca.IN.020.32.2.1
TCTATCACGAGTTCATCGAGTCCGGCGTCAACAAGAAGGGCGGCGGCTCGTTCATCTGGCCGTAGACGAGCGCCGCCTTGGATCCTTCGCCGCCGCCCTTCTTGTTGACGCCGGACTCGATGAACTCGTGATAGAGGTCGTTGCCTTCGCGGGTGCGCTCACCGACGCCGGCGAACACCGAGAAGCCGCCATGCGCCTTGGCAACGTTGTTGATCAGTTCCTGGATCAGCACCGTCTTGCCTACGCCGGCGCCGCCGAACAGGCCGATCTTGCCGCCGCGGGCATAGGGCGCAAGCAGATCGAGAACCTTGATGCCGGTGACCAGGATCTGCGCTTCCGTCGACTGCTCGACATAGGTCGGAGCCGGCTGGTGGATGGAGCGCATCTCGATGCCGTCGACCGGGCCTGCCTCGTCGACCGGTTCGCCGATGACGTTGATGATGCGACCGAGCATGCCGGGGCCGACCGGCACGGTTATCGGTGCGCCGGTGTCATAGACGTCCTGGCCGCGAACCAGACCTTCGGTCGAGTCCATGGCGATGCAGCGCACGGTGTTTTCGCCGAGATGCTGAGCCACCTCGAGCACGAGGCGATTGCCGACATTGGACGTTTCCAGCGCGTTCAGGATCGCCGGCAGATGTTCGCCGAACTGCACGTCGACAACGGCACCGATGACCTGGCGAACCTTGCCGGCCAAGCCAGTCTTGTTGATGGCAACGGTCGGCGCCTTCGCCGCGGCAGCCTTGGCGGGCGCGGCCGCTTTCTTGGCCGGAGCGGCCTTCGCTGCCGCTGCCGGAGCCTTTGCCGGTGCTGCCGCCGTCGCGGCAGCTTTCGGGGCCGCCTTCTGGGGGGTCGCTGCTTTCGCCATCGTCTTTACCCTTTTCGTCTCTTTGTTTCTCACGCAATCCGCCTGAAGGTCGCTGACCTTCATCGGAGCGCGCCTAGAGCGCCTCGGCGCCCGAAATGATTTCGATCAATTCCTTGGTGATCTGCGCCTGCCGCTGGCGGTTGTAGGTGATCGACAATTTGTTGATCATGTCGCCGGCGTTGCGCGTCGCATTGTCCATGGCGCTCATCTTGGCGCCCATCTCGCCGGCCGCGTTTTCGAGCAGCGCACGGAAGACCTGTACGGAAATGTTGCGCGGAATGAGGTCGGAGAGGATTTCGCCCGGCTCTGGCTCGTATTCATAGACGGCATTGCCGCCACCGGCCACCTCGGCGGGGGCGGAAGCCACGCCTGCCGGAATGATCTGCTGCGTCGTTGGAACCTGACTGATAACCGACTTGAACTGAGAATAGAACAGCGTGCAGATGTCGAAGCCGCCCTCGTTGAAGAGCTGGATGACTTTTTTGGCAATGGCATCGGCGTTGATGAAGCCGAGCGTCTTCACTTCGCGCAGGTCGACGCGCTCGAGGATCAGCGCCGCGTAGTCGCGGCGCAGGATGTCGAACCCCTTCTTGCCGACGCAGATGATCTTGACCTGCTTGCCGTCGGCCAGAAGCTTGCGGATGTGGTCGCGGGCAAGGCGTGCGATCTGCGAATTGAAGCCGCCGCACAGACCACGCTCAGCGGTGCAGACGACGAGCAGATGCACGTCGTCCTTGCCGGTGCCGGTCATCAGCGCCGGGGCCTCGCCACCGCCGCCGATCGCCTGGGTGATGTTGGCCAGCACAGCGCCCATGCGCTCCGAATAGGGGCGCGCCGCTTCCGCCGCTTCCTGCGCGCGACGCAGCTTCGCCGCGGCGACCATCTGCATCGCCTTGGTGATCTTCTGCGTCGCCTTGACCGAGGCGATACGGTTACGAAGGTCTTTTAGTGAAGGCATGCTTCAAACCTGATCCCGTCCGTCCGGCTTCGTTCAAGCAAAGGTCTTGGCAAAAGTGTCGATCTCCGCCTTCAGCTTGGCACGCAGATCGTCCGACAGCGCCTTCTCCTTGCGGATGCCGTCGAGCACCTCTTTGCCGGCCGAGCGCATGTGGCTGAGCAAGCCATGCTCGAATTTGCTGACCTGGTCGATTGCCAGCTTGTCGAGATAGCCGTTCACGCCGGCGAAGATCACCGCGACCTGCTCTTCGACCTTGAGCGGCGAGAATTGCGGCTGCTTCAGGAGTTCGGTCAGGCGCGCACCGCGATTGAGCAGGCGCTGCGTGGCGGCGTCGAGGTCGGAGCCGAACTGGGCGAAGGCCGCCATTTCGCGGTACTGCGCGAGCTCGCCCTTGATCGAGCCGGCGACCTGCTTCATCGCCTTGATCTGCGCCGAGGAGCCGACGCGCGACACCGACAGGCCAACATTGACCGCCGGGCGGACGCCCTGGAAGAACAGATTGGTTTCCAGGAAAATCTGGCCGTCGGTGATCGAGATGACGTTGGTCGGGATGTAGGCCGACACGTCGTTGGCCTGGGTCTCGATGATCGGCAGCGCCGTCAGCGAACCGCCGCCATTGTCGTCATTGAGCTTGGCGGCCCGCTCCAGCAGGCGCGAATGCAGGTAGAAGACGTCGCCCGGATAGGCTTCGCGGCCGGGCGGGCGGCGCAGCAGCAGCGACATCTGGCGGTAGGCGACGGCCTGCTTCGACAGGTCGTCGTAGCTGATCAGCGCATGCATGCCGTTGTCGCGGAAATATTCGCCCATGGTGCAGGCGGTGAACGGCGCCAGGAACTGCATCGGCGCCGGATCGGAAGCGGTGGCGGCGATGATGATCGAATAGTCGAGCGCGCCGCGCTCTTCTAGAACTTTCACGAACTGCGCCACGGTCGAGCGCTTCTGGCCGACGGCGACGTAGACGCAGTAGAGCTTTTCCTTCTCCGGCCCGTGTTCGTGCACCGATTTCTGGTTGAGCATCGTGTCGAGAATGATCGCGGTCTTGCCGGTCTGGCGGTCGCCGATGACCAGCTCGCGCTGGCCGCGGCCGACCGGGATCAGCGCGTCGATGGCCTTGAGGCCGGTCGACATCGGCTCGTTCACCGATTTGCGCGGAATGATGCCGGGCGCCTTGACGTCGACGCGCTTGCGCTCGGTCGCCTGGATCGGGCCCTTGCCGTCGATCGGGTTGCCGAGCGCGTCGACGACACGGCCGAGCAGGCC
>NZ_RZSX01000763.1:0-3080 GCF_004023105.1 Mesorhizobium sp. M5C.F.Ca.IN.020.32.2.1
CTGTTTGGTGCCGGCAAGATGTTCCTGCCGCAAGTGGTGAAGTCCGCCCGCGTCATGAAGCAGGCCGTTGCCGGCTTGCTTCCGCACATGGAGGCGGAGAAGCTGGCGAACGCCGCCAATGGCGTCGACGCCGGCGAGCGCCAGACCGCCGGAAAGATCCTGATGGCGACGGTGAAGGGCGATGTCCACGATATCGGCAAGAACATCGTCGGTGTGGTTCTGGCCTGCAACAATTACGAGATCATCGACCTCGGCGTCATGGTGCCGGCGGCGAAGATCCTGCAGACGGCGCGCGAGCAGCAGGTCGACATCATCGGCCTATCCGGCCTGATCACGCCTTCGCTCGACGAGATGGCGCATATGGCCGCCGAGATGGAGCGCGAAGGTTTTGACATTCCGCTGTTGATCGGCGGCGCGACGACCAGCCGCGTGCATACGGCGGTAAAGATTCATCCGCGCTATATCAGGGGCCAGACGGTCTACGTCACCGATGCCAGCCGCGCGGTCGGCGTGGTATCGGCACTGCTGTCGAACGAGACCAAGGGCGGCTATGTCGACAACGTTCGTGCCGAATACAAGAAGGTTGCCGATGCGCACGCGCGCAGCGAAGCCGACAAGCAGCGCTTGCCGCTCGTCAAGGCGCGTGCCAACGCCCACAGGATCGACTGGTCGGCCTACGCGCCGCCGAAGCCGTCCTTCCTCGGCGTGAAAGTCTTCGAAGGCTGGGATCTGGCCGATCTCGCGCGCTATATCGACTGGACGCCGTTCTTCCAGACCTGGGAGCTGAAGGGCCGTTACCCGAAAATCCTCGACGACGAGGCTCAAGGGCCGGCGGCACGCCAGCTCTTCGAGGACGCCCAGGCGATGCTGGCGAAGATCATCGCGGAAAAATGGTTCGCGCCGAAGGGCGTCATCGGCTTCTGGCCGGCCAACGCTGTCGGCGACGACATCAGGCTGTTCACCGACGACGCGCGATCGCAGGAACTGGCGACCTTCTTCACGCTGCGCCAGCAGCTGACCAAGCGCGACGGCAAGGCGAATGTCGCACTCTCGGATTTCGTCGCGCCTTTTGACAGCGGCAAGGCCGACTATCTCGGCGGCTTCATCGTCACCGCCGGCATCGAGGAAGCGGCAATCGCCGAGCGCTTCGAGCGGGCGAACGACGACTACTCGTCGATCATGGTCAAGGCGCTGGCCGACCGTTGCGCCGAAGCCTTCGCCGAGCGCCTGCACGAACGCGTGCGCAAGGAATTTTGGGCCTATGCCCCGGATGAGGATCTGGCGCCGGACGAGCTGATCGGCGAACCCTATCGCGGCATCCGCCCAGCGCCCGGCTATCCGGCGCAGCCCGATCACACCGAGAAAGCGACGCTGTTTCGCCTGCTTGACGGCGAGCGCAATGCCGGCGTCAGCCTGACCGAAAGTTTTGCGATGTGGCCGGGCTCCTCAGTGTCCGGCATCTACCTGTCGCATCCCGAAAGCTATTATTTCGGCGTGGCCAAGGTCGAACGCGACCAGGTCGAGGATTATGCGCGCCGCAAGCGCATGCCGCTCGGCGAGGTCGAGCGCTGGCTCGGCCCGATCCTGAACTATGTGCCGGCGCAGGGGCTGGACGCCGCCGCGTGAAATCGCGCCGCGAGGCTGATAGGGCGAGAAGCCGGCACCTCCATGACAGCAGCCTTGTCCTGATTGCGCGCTCGTTCTGCACCGACACGTGATGGGCACCTCCACCTTGGCCAGGGTGATGAGCCTGGCCTGCAGCGGTGGTGCACCGGCCCGCCTCGGATTGACGCGCGATCCTTTAGCTGCAAAGTATATTAACGTTCTGTTTACCAAATATTAGTCTCGGCAGGGACTGGGGGGGCAATTTGGAACCGTTTCTGGGTGCGAACCGCCTTAATTGGGATGATCGGGCCGAACTGCATTCGACCGACACAACGGGCAGCTACCACATAGAAAATGTGCTGGCAGGCGGATCCAATCTCTATGAGTTGGAAACGCGCGAGGTCGGTGACATTGTCGGCAAAGATATCGTCCATCTGCAATGTCATATCGGGCTCGACACAATCAGCTTGAAGAATCTCGGCGCGGGCAGCGTGACCGGCCTCGACTTTTCACCGACAGCGATCGCAGCGGCGCGGGATTTCGCTGCAAAGGCAGGGACTAATGTGCGCTTCGTGGAGGCGCCACTGTTCGAGGCAGTCGAGGCGCTCGGCCGAACCTTTGACATCGCTTACGTTACCTGGGGATCGGTAAACTGGCTGGACGACGTGTTCCGCTGGGCGCGAGTGGTTGCCGATCTCCTGCGCCCCGGCGGCCGGCTCTATCTGGCCGAGGGCCACCCGTTGATGTTCCAGTGTGACCGCAAGGCTGCGGCGCTGGAGTTCAAGCATGACTGGCGAACGCCAATAGCTCGACCCCTCGCATGGAACGAGGAACTCACCTATACCGGCGACGACCGCATCTTGAAGCATCCTCGCTACTACGAGTGGATTCATCCGGTCAGTGACGTGGTGAACGCGCTGATTTCAGCTGGGCTGACGCTTGATTTTCTCAATGAGCATGACACGGTTTCGTGGCAGCACTTTTCATTTGCCGTGAGGGCCGGCAAGGATATGTACGGCTTGCCAGAGAACTCTCCCAAGATCCCGATGGCCTATTCCATTGGCGCGACGAAGCGTAGCGTCGGCAAGATCCCATATCTTGTTACCCCCAAGACGATTGAGGGCCACTAATCCTGCTCTTATTCCAGATTTTGCATTGTCATCTCGTCGATCTGATGCCGGAAAAGTGAGCACGGTTATCCCTCCGCGAGGGCAACCCATGCACCTTCAGCGACTGCAAGCAATTCCAAGGTGTCAAGCGAGCCGCAGGTCTGTTCCAACCACTCCGGCGGCACCAGGCGGTGGGAAAGTGCAAAAATTTTAGAGCCCGTGAAGGTCAAAATTAAATATTGATAGCTAATATTCCTTGGTCGGGTTGCCCGAGAACCTGAATAGCAGCTGAGGAATCGCCTATTGGCTCTTTTCCGCGCTAGGCTCGGCGGTATTAAGAAGGCTGTTTTTTCGTCGGCAAATATC
>NZ_RZSX01000764.1:0-3072 GCF_004023105.1 Mesorhizobium sp. M5C.F.Ca.IN.020.32.2.1
CTGCAGGCACAGGATGGCAAGCCGTTCCAACTGCTGCATGAGGACAAGACCGTGCCCGCCTCGAGGAATTGCCCGACCTCCTACAGCCTGTCGGAATCCTATGCATTCACCCCGGACGGCAAACCGGCAGTGCTTGCCGTGCTCGTGCAACGCTTCAGCCAGGGATTTGAAGGACTGGACCGCCGCTTTATCGCCGTGACTGGCCAGCTGCGTTGAAAAACGCCTGCTTGCGCTCAAATATGGTTCTAAAGCGGCAGCGCCGCGAGCATGAGGCCGAGACCGCCGGCGATCAGCAAGGCAGCGGCCAGCGCCTTTCTGTGACGTTCGAAACCCGTCGGCGCTCGATCCCAATTGTAACGCATGTTCTGCCCTCCCAAAACCGCCGGATTCCTTACCTTACCAAAGGTAAACAAAGCAACATTGTGCCTAACTCCACCACACTGGCCTGATAATGCTCGGGATAGCGCATGACAGTTTTGTCACCGACTGCTGTTGGGAGTCCTTGCGAAGGCCCACTTCGCAGACTGAAACGGGCTTTGCTTTTGGCGGCCACTTTTTGTCGTAAGCGGCAGCGCGGTGTTGGCGGTTCTACATCCCCCAGCGCAGCGCAGCCGTATGCACCGGTGCGTCCCACAATGCGGTCGTCTCGTCGTCGACCATGGTCAGCGTGATCGAGCAGCCTGCCATGTCGAGCGATGTCACATAGGACCCGACCAGTGAGCGAGTGACCGTCACGCCGTTGTTCTCGAAGATTTTCCGGGCGCTGTTGTACATCAGATAGAGCTCCATCAGCGGCGTGCCGCCGAAGCCATTGACGAAAAGCAGCGCCGGGCCCCTGTCGCGCAGATCGCCCAGGATTGCCGCGCAGATCTCCTCGGCGATGGCATCGGCGCTCTTCAACGTGTCGCGGCGGCGGCCGGGCTCGCCATGAATGCCGACGCCGAACTCCATCTCTTCGTCGCCGATATCGAAGGTCGGTTTGCCGGCCGCCGGTACGGTGCAGCTGGTCAGCGCAACGCCCATAGACCGCGTTGCGGTATTGACGCGTTCGCCAAGCGCCTTCAACGGCTTCAGTGCCATGCCTTGCTCGGCTGCGGCGCCGACGATCTTCTCGACCACCAGTGTGCCGGCAACGCCGCGCCGGCCAGTGGTGTAGGAGGAGTTCTCGACCGCGACGTCGTCATTGGTCACCACTTGCATGACCCCCTCCGACATTTCGGCGGCCATCTCGAAATTCATCACATCCCCCTCGTAGTTCTTGACGATAAACAGGCAACCGGCGCCGGTGTTGACCGCCTCCGCAGCCGCCAGCATCTGGTCCGGCGTCGGCGAGGTGAACACCTGACCGGGGCAGGCGGCATCCAGCATTCCATGGCCGACCAGCCCGCCATGCAGCGGTTCGTGGCCAGAGCCGCCGCCGGAAATCAGCGCCACCTTGCCGGGCTTGAGCGCCTTGCGGCGAACGAATTTGTGATCGTCGCCCAGCACCAGTATGTCGGAGTGCGCGGCGACGAAGCCGTCGAGGCTTTCGGCCAGCACCGTGTCGACCGAATTCAGAAATTTCTTCATGACCGTCCTTCCGAAATGGCCAGGCGTGGCGCGACTATGTCCCGCCCTTGCCGGCGATGCTGGTGATTTTCTGGATGAAATCGTTGACCGCCCGGTCGAGCGCTGCATTCTGCTTGTCGTCGCCGAAATCGGGAACGATCAGCGAGACATGCCGCGTCTTGCGCATGCCTGATGCCACCGACATTTTTCCGGGATGCGCCCGATGGTAGGCGGCAAGAAAATGGTCGCGTTCGGCCGGGCTGAAATGGCAGACGGAGAAAATAGCCGGCAAATGTTTCGACGGGATCGGGATCGAATAGGCCGGGCTGGAAATCTGCGTGACGAAGCTGCGGTGCTTGCCGAGCGCATCGGCCAAGCGCTGGCGCATACCGGACGGGCGCTGGTCGAGGACCTGCGACAGGATCATCTTATAGGCGCGGATCGCCTCTTCGGAGCCGGGTTCGGGTGTCTTCTCGGCCATGCCCGCGCCTAGATCGAAACGTCCGCAATGGCCGCCTTGGCCATTGCGAGTTGGGCGGGAACCACGGAAAGGTCACGCAGGCCGGCCTCGATCAGCGCCGGGATCGCCGCCGGATCGCCGCCGGCGTCGCCGCACAAGCTGACCGGAATCTTTTGCGCGCGGCCGAACGCCGCAACCGAGGCGATCAGCCGAAGCACGGCCGGATGCCTGATCGAATTGAGATGCGCAACCGAAGCATTGTCGCGCGCCGCCGCCATCACATACTGGGTCAGGTCGTTCGAGCCGATCGACAAGAAAGCGACCTCGGCAAAAGCCTCGGGAGCGATCGCCACCGATGGCACCTCGACCATGATGCCGAGCGGCGGCATTCTTTGCGCGACGCCGCGCGCGGCAAGCGCGGCCTTCTCTTCCGCGAACAGGGCGGCGGCACGCTGATATTCGTCCACAACGGCGATCATCGGGAACATCACCTTGAGATTGCCATGAATGGCGGCGCGCAGCAGCGCCCGGATCTGTACCCGAAAAACCTCCGGCCGTGCCAGCGATAGCCTGATGCCGCGCAGGCCGAGAAAAGGATTGCCCTCCTCGACGGTGAAGCCCGGCACCGGCTTGTCGCCGCCGGCGTCGACGGTACGAATTGTCACCGGTCTGTCTTCAGCCCATTCGAGCACTTTGCGGTAGGCTCGATATTGCGTTTCCTCATCCGGCAGCGTCCTGCCGAACAGGAATTCGGTCCGCATTAGCCCGACGCCGTCGCAGGTCGAGACATCGATGCTGTCGACATCGGACGGATCGGCGATGTTGACCTGCACCCGCACCGCCGTGCCGGCCTTCGTCACTGCCGGCCGGGTCAAAAAAGTTTCCGCCCGGTCGCGACGTGCCGCGAAAGAGGACGATTTTCGCCGGAACGCCTCGACCTCTGCCCTTGATGGCGCCAATATGATGCCGCCATGCTCGGCATCAAGCAGGGCGACGCCGGCAAGATGAGCCGGCGAAGCACCGAGCCCCACGATCATCGGCACGCCGCGCGAGCGCGCCAGCAT
>NZ_RZSX01000765.1:0-3071 GCF_004023105.1 Mesorhizobium sp. M5C.F.Ca.IN.020.32.2.1
CGCGGCCTTATCGGCGACCGCGGGGTTCGCTGAAGGAGCGCCCGGCGGGCGAACCGCCGCTCACGCGCATGCTCCTTGGCCAGTCTCAAAATTGGCAAGTCACATCAAACGAATGAACATCTGGTAAAGGCGCCGCTCGGCACCAAATCCGCCTGAAGGCCGGATCCCGCGAGCCGCCGGGAGAGACGACAATGAACGCACGAGAAGAGATCCGCGCAGACAGCGGGGAGATGGGCAAGGATGCAGCCCGGGGCATGCCGGAGGCAGCCCGGAAATACCAACCCTACCCGACGGTCGGTCTCACCGACCGCATTTGGCCTTCGAAGGTCATCGACAAGGCGCCGATCTGGTGCTCGGTCGACCTGCGCGACGGCAACCAGGCGCTGATCGACCCGATGGGCCACGAGCGCAAGGCGCGCATGTTCGCCCTGCTCCTCGACATGGGCTTCAAAGAGATCGAGATCGGCTTCCCGTCGGCCTCGCAGACCGATTTCGATTTCGCCCGCTGGTGCATCGAAGAGGGCAATGTCTCAGCCGATGTCTCACTGCAGGTACTGGTGCAGTGCCGACCGGAACTGATCACACGCACCTTCGAGGCGCTGCAGGGCGCCACCAACCCGATCGTGCATTTCTATAATTCGACCAGCGAATTGCAGCGCCGCGTCGTCTTCGAGAAGGACGTTGCCGGCATCAGGCGGATCGCCACCGATGCGGCCAAGATGATCACCGACATGGCGGCGAAGGCCGGCGGCGGTTATCGTTTTGAATATTCGCCGGAGAGCTTTACCGGCACCGAGCTCGAAGTGGCGCTGGAAATCTGCAACGCCGTCACCGAAATCGTGAAGCCGACGGCGGAAAACAAGCTGATCATCAACCTGCCGTCCACGGTCGAGATGTCGACACCCAACATCTATGCCGATCGCATCGAATGGATGTGCCGCAATCTCGACAACCGCGAGAACCTGCTCATTTCCTTGCATCCGCACAACGACCGCGGCACCGGCGTTGCCACCACCGAACTCGGTCTGATGGCGGGTGCGGACCGCGTCGAAGGCACGCTGTTCGGCAATGGCGAGCGCACCGGCAATGTCGACATCGTCACGCTGGCGCTCAACATGTACACGCAAGGCGTCGATCCCGAGCTCGACTGCTCCGACATCAATCGGATGAAGGACGTCTATGAATATTCGAACCAGTTGAAGATCCCCGAGCGCCATCCCTATGTCGGCGAGCTCGTCTATACGGCCTTTTCAGGCTCGCACCAGGATGCCATCAACAAAGGCATGAAGGCGTTGCGCAAGGCCAACACGCCGTACTGGGAAGTGCCTTATCTGCCGATCGACCCGGCCGATGTCGGGCGCAATTACGAGGCGATCATCCGCATCAACTCGCAGTCCGGCAAGGGCGGCATCGCCTATGTGCTGCAGGCGGACTACGGCCTCAACCTGCCGCGCAACCTGCAGATCGAGTTCAGTCAAGCGATCCAGGCGATCACCGACGCCGAAGGCAAGGAGGTGCCGGCCAAGCGCATCTATCAGCGCTTTCTCGACACCTATGTCGATCAGCCCGGCGCGCGGCTGAAGTTCCTCGACCACCACACCTATCCGGACCTTGAGACCAAGGGGCGGCGTGCGGTGGAGGCCATCATCCTCGACAGGGGCAAGGAGGTGACGATTTCAGGCTCCGGAACCGGCCCGATCGACGGCTTTGTCGACGCGCTGTCGCGCCATGTCGGCGTGCCGATGTCGGTGCTCGACTATTCGGAGCACTCCATGCAGCGCGGCTCGAATGCCTCGGCCATCTCCTATGTCGAGATGGAGCATCCCGGCGGCAAGCTGTTCGGCGCCGGCATCAACACCAACATCGTGGCCGCTTCGCTGGAAGCCGTGGTTTCCGCCGCCAATCGCATTGTCGGCCGAAAGGTCGAGTAGAGCAATCCCAGGAAAAGTGTGTAGCGGTTTTCCGTCCGAATTGCGTAAAAACAAATACTTAGAGCCGTTCGTCGGTTCTACCAAAGATGAACCGCTCTAGACAAGCTGTCGAAAGCTAACAGCGCTGGAGCAAGATGAACCCACATGGTATCTTCTTGCTCTGGCCTTTCGCGCCATTAACCACCGGAAAATTATCCGGTGGGGTACGCGATCGCATAATGGATGCATGCTTGTATGGCAGTGCAGGCTCTATATGATTGCGTCTCAACCTGTGCCGACTTCGAAAGGATCGACACTTGCAGCATGCCACGCCTGCCGCCCCCGCAGTGCGCGAGACGTTGGAGCGATTGCTAGCCAGCGAAACGTTCGGGAGATCCGAACGAGCGCGTAAGCTGCTTCGCTATCTGGTCGAGCGCGAGCAGGCAGGCGAAGCCGACAAGCTCAAGGGCTTTTCCATCGCGATGGATGTTTTCGGCAAGGACGGCGATTTCGATCCGTCGACCGACGCCGTGGTCCGGGTGCAGGCGGGCAGGCTGCGCGAGCTTCTGCAGCATTACTTCGCCAATGAGGGCGTTGCCGAGCCGATCCGCATCGCCATTCCGCGTGGCGGCTATGTTCCATCCTATGAACTCAACGCGATCCGCCTGCCGGCCGAGCCGGCGCCGAAGGAACACACCGAGGCGGCTGCCACCTTGTCGGGGTCGCTCGAAGAGCCCCGCATGGCCGCACCTGCCGTATCGTTGATGTCCCCTGTCGTTCGCGAGCCGCCGCCGTCGCTGCTGCGCCATCTCCAGTTCTTCTGGTTGGCGATCGCTCTGGTCATCGCCATGCTGGGCGTGCTGATCCTTCGCCAGGGAAGCGGCGCATTGCTGGCGGGAAGCGATGCCGCTTCGACGATCGAAAACGCGGTGGCAACCGGCAGCATTGCGCCATGGGCTCCGATTGAAAGCCTTCCGCTCGTCTACATTGCGGTGAAAACCAACAGCGCCGAGGCTGCCCGCGTCGCGGCATCGCTGCGCGCCGGCCTCAGCGGCTTCGACACGGTCAACTTCATCGGTCGGGACGCCGACGGCCCGCCCGCTCCGGTCACCGATGCAATCAGCTTCGTATTCGACGTCTTGCCGGCACCAACGGCGGGCG
>NZ_RZSX01000766.1:0-3068 GCF_004023105.1 Mesorhizobium sp. M5C.F.Ca.IN.020.32.2.1
ACCGAAAACTTGCCGCGATCTATGAGCGGGTGGCTCCGTCCTACACATTGGCGCATGAGGCGCTGCGGCCGGTCTGGCGGTCGATGGCCGCATCCAGGGCAAACTGAGAAGTCGAGCATGCGTAAGAAGATTGCAATCATTGGCGACCGCTTCATGCTTCCCGAGGTGTTTCGCGAGAAAATCGAGAAGGCCTGCGGCGACAATCTCGACATTCGTACCCTTGAGACAGCGTGGCCCGACGAGCCGATGGAGTTCGGCAATGCGGCGCTCGGCCTCGACAAGGTCAAGGAGTATTTTGGCGATCCGGACGAGGTGGTCGATTTCATCGGCGACGCCGAGATATTCGTCACCCAGCTTGCGCCGCTCTCCGAGACCATGATGCAGCGCCTGCCCACACTCAAACTGGTTGCGGTATCGCGCGGCGGCCCGATCAACATCGACATGGCTGCCGCCAAGGCCCACGGCGTCACCGTCGTCAATGTGCCCGGCCGCAATGCAAGTGCGGTGGCCGAGTTCACCATCGGTGCCATCCTTGCCGAGACGCGGCTGATCCGGGTCGGGCACGAAGCCTTGCGCAAAGGGGAATGGCGCGGCGATCTCTACCGGGCCGACCGCACTGGCCGCGAGCTCAACGAAATGACCGTCGGCGTTATCGGCTACGGCAATATCGGCACCAAGGTTGTCCGCCTGCTGCGCGCGTTCGGCTGCCGCATCCTGGTCACCGATCCCTACGTGCAACTGAGCGCCGAAGACCGCAATGGCGGCGTCGAACTGGTCGCGCTCGACGATCTCCTGTCCCGCTCCGATGTGGTCACGCTTCATCCCCGGGTGACTGAGGAGACCCGCAGACTGATCAACAAGGACACCATCGCCCGAATGAAGCCTGGGGTGATCTTCGTCAACACGGCGCGCGGGCCGCTGGTCGACTACAACGCGCTTTACGATGCGCTCGTCTCAGGCCATATCGGCAGCGCGATGCTGGAGACGTTCGCGGTCGAGCCGGTGCCTGCGGACTGGCCGCTGCTGCAGCTTCCGAACGTCACGCTGACGCCGCATATCGCCGGCGCATCGGTGCGCACGG
This sequence comes from Mesorhizobium sp. M5C.F.Ca.IN.020.32.2.1, assembly GCF_004023105.1. Lineage (NCBI taxonomy): Bacteria > Pseudomonadati > Pseudomonadota > Alphaproteobacteria > Hyphomicrobiales > Phyllobacteriaceae > Mesorhizobium > Mesorhizobium sp. M5C.F.Ca.IN.020.32.2.1. Next base: position 1,082 of record NZ_RZSX01000766.1, read on the forward strand.
TGACCTATGCGGCCGAGCAGGCGGCCGAAGAGGTGCGCCGCTTCATCGCCGGGCTCCCACCCGTCAATCCATGCTGAAGGTCGCGGCAGCCATGAAACACAATCCAGGCACCGAGGACCCGGCGAGATGAGCGGCGCCACTGAAATCGTCGACCTCTTCGTTATCGGCGGCGGTGTCAACGGCGCCGGCATCGCGCGCGACGCAGCCGGCCGCGGCTTGTCCGTCATTCTGTGCGAGAAGGACGATCTGGCCGAAGGCACCAGTTCGCGATCGGGAAAGCTCGTCCATGGCGGCCTGCGCTATCTTGAATATTACGAATTCCGGCTGGTGCGCGAGGCGCTGATCGAGCGCGAAGTGCTGCTTGAATCCGCTCCGCACATTATCTGGCCGATGCGCTTCGTGCTGCCGCACAGCCCTGACGACCGGCCGGCATGGCTGGTCCGGCTCGGCCTGTTCCTCTACGATCATCTCGGCGGCCGCAAGCGGCTGCCGGCCACCCGCACGCTCAACCTGCGCACCGCGCCCGAAGGCGCGCCGATCAAGGATGTGTTCAAGCGCGGTTTCGAATATTCCGATTGCTGGGTCGACGATGCCCGTCTCGTCATCATCAATGCGCTCGATGCCGCGGAGCGCGGAGCCAAGATCCTTGCCCGGACCGCCTGCACCGCCGCCCGCCGTGAAAACGGCCTGTGGTCGGTCGAGATGCGCGACAGCCGAACCGGCGTGACGACAACGGTTCGGGCACGGGCGCTGATCAACGCCGCCGGTCCCTGGGTCAACGACATCATCAACCGCGTGGCCGGCCAGAACTCCAAACGAAATGTGCGCCTGGTCAAGGGCAGCCACATCGTCGTGCCGAAATTCTGGGAGGGGCGGCAGGCCTATCTCGTCCAGAACAGCGACAAGCGCGTGATCTTCATCAACCCTTACCAGAACGATCTGGCGCTGATCGGTACCACCGACATCCCCTATGACGGGCGGCCGGAAGATGTGAAGGCTGATAGCAGCGAGATCGACTACCTGATCAAAATCGTCAACCGCTACTTCAAGCGCGAACTTGCCCGCGACGATGTCATCTACTCGTTTTCCGGCGTCCGGCCGCTCTATGACGACAACGCCGACAACCCCAGCGCGGTAACGCGCGATTATATTTTCGAGCTCGACGCATCGGCCGGGCAGGCGCCGTTGCTGTCCGTCTTCGGCGGCAAGATCACCACCTTCCGCAAATTGGCCGAGCACGCGCTGGATAGGATCGCCCCGTTCTTTCCGAAAATGGGCACGCGATGGACATCGAAAGGCTATCTGCCGGGTGGCGATATCGCTAATGCCGACTTCGAGCAGTTTCTCGGCGATCTCGGCCGCGAATATCCCTGGATGCCGGCATCGCTGGTGAAGCATTATGGCCGGCTCTACGGCACCAGGACGCGCGTTCTGGTCGGTGCGGCCAGGTCAGTCGCCGATCTGGGGCGGTGCTTCGGCAAAGATTTTTTCGAACGCGAAGCCAATTATTTGTTCGAATATGAATGGGCGCTGACCGCTGCCGACATTCTCGAACGGCGCACCAAGCATGGGCTGCATCTGTCCGCCGCAGAAAGAGCCGCCTTCGAGGACTGGTGCGCGAGCCGGCTGGTGAAAGCAAGCTGATGGCCTTTACGCTTTCTCTCAACACCAATCCGCTGGTCAACCGTTTCGCCGAACCGGACGATCTGATTGATGCGATCGCTTACGACATCGGCATCCGGGACGTGCAGCTCACGCATGAATTCGTCAATCCCGGCTGGCCGGCGGCGACGATCTCGAAATTCATCCGCCTGTTCCGCAACGCGCTCGACCGCACCGGCGTGTGCGTGAAGTCGGGGATGACCGGCCCTTATGGGCGGCTCAACCATTTCGGCCATCCGGACGCCGATGTGCGCCGCTACTATGTCGATTGGTTCAAGACCTTTGCCGACATTTCGGCCGAGCTCGGCGCGACCGGTATGGGGAC
>NZ_RZSX01000767.1:0-3064 GCF_004023105.1 Mesorhizobium sp. M5C.F.Ca.IN.020.32.2.1
CGCGCTCCTTCACAAATGGGCGCTGAGCGCCGATCAACCGGATACGCGCAAAGCGGTTCTCCGGTACATCGTCGCCGGCCGGCAAGGCCGGGCGTTGGCGGATGCCATGCGTGGCGAGCGTCCGGCGTGGATTCCGCTTCCGCTTGAGCGTCTCCTCGCGGACCCTCTGCTGGATGGCTGGCCGGATGAGGATCGCAAGCGACTGCTCCTCGAACTTGGCGGGCACCACTTGTTCAACGTGGTCCCTGACTATCCGGGACAGCAGCTTGATAGCGCCGATCCTGAGGCGGTTCTGAGCGCCATCCATGACTGGTGGACCGAGGTTGGCGACGCGGAGCGCGCCTCTTACTTCGGCTCCGTCTATCCCACATTCTTCGCCTCCTCCGCGCTTCGCGAAGGAATCGACCGCGCCGCCTGGTTCACTCTCTTTGCGTTAGCTTGCTTCCAGTCATTCGGGCGAGCGCAGGACGGTCAGCACCGGCGGTTCATCGAACAGGGTTGGAACCAGGGCTGGTGGCGCGATCTCGCGGAGTCGCGCCCGCCGGACGATGTCCAGTCCTGGCTTGGCCGTCTGGAAAGGTGGAGTGCCCCTGAGCAGGTCGATCAGACGTTCCTTCCGTGGCGGCGCGCGTTCGTCGACCTCTACACCGTGGCTCGTTGGCTCGATGAATATGTCGAGGTGATCAGAGTCCTCCCGCGCATCGTCCGCGAGCGTGGCGCGATTTCGCTGAACGACGTACTCCGGCCGAGCTTCTCGCCGGTGATCATGCCGCTTGGTCTCGATGCCGCTCCGCTCAGTCGCTCTCTTGGAATCGGCACGAACTGGATGATTCGGGAAATGCTACGCCAAGGCGTCTATGAGGCTCAGGATGCGGATCGCATGGCTCCCTATTGCTGGGCCCCCTCGCAACGTGTCCGCCGGCTGCTGAACGTGCTCGGCGCTGGTGTCGGGGAACGGGCCGATAACGAAGCAAGCCGCGCCATTCACGGGTTCGTCGTCAGCCACCTCGGCGCGGAGCGCGCCCGCTTCATTGGCGACTTTGATCTCCCGTTGCAGCTGATAACGCGTGAGGTTCATGGCGCGGCACTCGCGCAATGCTTCCAAGCCGCCAATCTCGAACCTCCTGACTTTGACGCCGTGCGCGAGGCATTGGAGGACGAGCCAATCTTCGAAACGAGCGACCCATGACGGCCACGCAACGGCAGCTTGAACCAGGCATTCCCGTCCAGCACCCGCGGCACGGTACCGGACGCGTGGTCGTGAATCTCGGGGCCACGATCATCGTGCGATTCGGCGGGACCGTGGAGCAAGTGCTCGCAAGCGAGCTCCTGGAAATTCCATCGCTTGATTCAGCGATCCGCCAGAATCTAGCCGGCGATCCCACCGATGCGCTTCTTCGCGCACAGGCGCTCGCCATTGGCTCCGTCAACGACCAGTGGGGTGTCTTCTCCCGGTCACGGGTTCAGTTGCTTCCTCATCAATTGTGGGTCTGCCGGAAGGTGAGCCAGGAATGGCCCTTCCGATGGCTTATCGCCGACGATGTGGGGCTTGGTAAGACAATCGAATGCGGCCTGGTTCTCATGCCGCTGATCGCCTCAGGCCGCGTGCGCCGGTTGCTGATCTTGGCGCCTGCCAAACTCGTGCCGCAGTGGCAATTCCGTCTGAAGGACATGTTCGACATTCGACTCCAGCGCTATGTCGCGGAGGCGGATACCGAGCGCGGCGACTTCTGGGCGACCGCTTCAATGGTTGTCGCGTCTTTTCACACGCTCCGCGATGACCGGCGCGGTGCGCGTCAGCGGCTTCTTGATGCCGATCCCTGGGACTTGGTCATCGTCGATGAAGCTCACCACCTGAGTGTCGATGAGCGCGCGGGCGAGACACTGGCGTACAGCCTCGTTTCGGAACTCCAGAGCCGTGCGAAGATCAATTCGCTACTTTTCTTCACGGGGACACCGCATCGGGGAAAGGACTTTGGGTTCTTTGGCCTCATGCGCCTCGTGCGGCCCGATCTGTTCGATCCCGAGGCGGACAGATTCGCGCAGCTGGTCCAACTTCCCAAGGTGATGATCCGAAACAACAAGGCGACCGTCACCGATCTTCAGGGACAGCGTCTTTTCACGCCGGTCACGGTGCACAGCCGCGAGTATGGTTATAGTGACGCGGAAGCCCGCTTCTACCGCACGCTCAGCGAATTCATTCTCGACGGTCGAGCCTACGCTGCGACTCTCGATGGCCGTGCGCAGACCGCGCGAATGCTCGTGCTCATCACCCTTCAGAAGCTGGCCGCAAGCTCAATTGCGGCCATCCGAAGCGCGCTTCGCAAACGGCGCAGCATGCTGGCGGAGCTCGTCCGGCGTTCGGACGGCGCAGCCTCGGTCGCACTGCCTGATGAAGGACAGGCGACGCTCGACGAGCTTGCTGAAGCGGAAGAAGCGCTGCCGGTCTCCGCCGCCGTCCTCCTTATGGAGGACGAGATACGCCGACTGGATGAGCTGATCGCGTTAAGCGACGAGATCATCAGTGAGACTAAGATCGAGCGCCTGCTTGAGATGATTAGCACGGAATTCGCGGCCGATGAGCCGGTCCTGCTGTTCACGGAGTACAAGGCCACACAAACGCTCGTGATAAATGCTTTGCAGCGGCGTTTTGGGTTTGGTTCTGCCGCATTTATTAACGGCGACGAGCGGCTGGATGGCGTGCAGCAAGCTTCCGGCCGGGTGGCGGTTGTCAGCCAGCCTCGGGAGCAAGCGGCCGATGCCTTTAACGCTGGCAAGGTACGCTTTCTCGTGTCGACCGAGGCCGGCGGCGAGGGCATCGACCTTCAGGAACGATGCGCCGTCCTGGTCCATGCCGACATGCCGTGGAATCCGATGCGCCTCCATCAGCGGGTGGGGCGCTTGTCCCGCTACGGCCAGAAGCGGCCGGTTTCTGTCTACATCTTGCGCAACCCGGATACAGTTGAGGCCCGGATCTGGGACCTTCTCAATGCCAAGCTGGAGCGCATCCAGCTGGCCCTATCTTCGGTGATGGAGGAAGCGGAGGATATTTCGCTGCTAGTAG
>NZ_RZSX01000768.1:0-3060 GCF_004023105.1 Mesorhizobium sp. M5C.F.Ca.IN.020.32.2.1
ATCGAGGACACGATGGCCATGCTCTCCGACATGGGCATCAACGTGGTCGAGGACGACGAGCAGGGCGAGGAGCCGGAAGCCGCCGACGCGGCTGCCGACGCCGAGGAAGACGCCAACGAACTGGCCGAGCAGACCGGTACCGCCGTTGCCGCGACGACGACCAAGAAAGAGCCGACCGATCGCACCGACGATCCGGTTCGCATGTATCTGCGCGAAATGGGCTCGGTCGAGCTTCTGTCGCGCGAGGGCGAAATCGCGATCGCCAAACGTATCGAGGCCGGCCGCGAGACGATGATCGCGGGCCTGTGCGAAAGCCCGCTGACCTTCCAGGCCATCATCATCTGGCGTGACGAGCTCAACGAATCGAAGATCCTGCTGCGCGAGATCATCGACCTCGAAGCGACCTATGCCGGACCGGAGGCCAAGCAGGCGCCGGTGGTCGAGCGGATCGAGGAAGCCAAGACCGAGGAAAAGCCGCGCCGTTCGCGCGAGGACGAGGACGACATCACCAATGTCGGCGGCGACACGCGCGGTCTGACTGACGACGACGAGGAAGACGAAGACGAAGCCAGCCTGTCGCTGGCGGCGATGGAAGCGGAACTGCGTCCGCAGGTAATGGAGACGCTCGACGTCATCGCCGACACATACAAGAAATTGCGCAAGCTGCAGGACCAGCAGGTCGAGAACCGGCTTGCCGCCGCGGGCACGCTGTCGCCCAGCCAGGACCGCCGGCTGAAGGAGCTGAAGGACCAGCTGATCAAGGCGGTGAAGTCGCTGTCCCTGAACACTGCGCGCATCGAGGCATTGGTCGAGCAGCTCTACGATATCAACAAGCGCCTCGTGCAGAACGAAGGCAAGCTGTTGCGGCTGGCCGAAAGCTATGGCGTGCGCCGCGAGGAATTCCTGAAGGAGTATCAGGGCTCGGAACTCGATCCCAACTGGACGCGCTCGATCGGCAATCTGACCTCGCGCGGCTGGAAGGAATTCACCAAGAACGAAAAGGACGCGATCCGCGACCTGCGTGCCGAGATCCAGAACCTCGCCACGGAAACGGCGATCTCGATCCTCGAATTCCGCAAGATCGTCAATCAGGTGCAGAAGGGCGAGCGCGAAGCCGCGATCGCCAAGAAGGAAATGGTCGAGGCCAATCTGCGCCTCGTCATTTCCATCGCCAAGAAATACACCAATCGCGGCCTGCAGTTCCTCGATCTGATCCAGGAAGGCAATATCGGCCTGATGAAGGCGGTCGACAAATTCGAATACCGCCGCGGCTATAAGTTCTCGACCTACGCGACGTGGTGGATCCGGCAAGCGATCACCCGCTCGATCGCCGACCAGGCGCGCACCATCCGCATTCCGGTGCACATGATCGAGACGATCAACAAGATCGTGCGCACCTCGCGCCAGATGCTGCACGAGATCGGCCGCGAGCCGACGCCGGAGGAACTGGCGGAAAAGCTCGCCATGCCGCTGGAAAAAGTGCGCAAGGTACTGAAGATCGCCAAGGAGCCGATTTCGCTCGAAACGCCGGTCGGCGACGAGGAGGATTCGCATCTCGGCGATTTCATCGAGGACAAGATGGCGATCCTGCCGATCGACGCGGCGATCCAGGCCAATCTGCGCGAGACGACGACGCGGGTGCTTGCTTCGCTCACCCCGCGTGAAGAGCGCGTGCTTAGAATGCGCTTCGGCATCGGCATGAACACCGACCACACGCTGGAGGAAGTCGGTCAGCAGTTCTCGGTCACCCGCGAACGCATCCGCCAGATCGAAGCCAAGGCGTTGCGCAAGCTCAAGCATCCCAGCCGCTCGCGCAAGCTGCGGAGCTTCCTCGATAGCTAATGCCGGGTGACGGATAAGCAATTTAAAGGGCGCTGCGGCGCCCTTTTTCGTTCGTGCCAGGAATTGTCTCGCCAGACGGTGCGGTTGTTGTTGCAGCACACCTGCTGTGGGAGGATAATCTCGTGTCGGATGCATTTTCTGGGCGACAAACCCGGATGCCCGCCCCGGCAGTGACGCCGTGCTCCGAGGCCCCGGAGGGAGGTGTGCATGACAAACTATATCGTGCTGATCAACTGGACGGAGCAGGGCGCCAAAAATGTGCGCGAGTCGCCGAAGCGGCTCGATGCCGCCAAGAAGCTGCTGGGAGACATGGGTGGCTCGTTCAAGGCGTTTTATCTCACCATGGGCGAATGCGATATGGTGGCGATCGTCGAAGCGCCCGACGATGCGGTGCTCGCTCGTTTCTCGCTGATGCTGGCGACAGGCGGTAACGTGAGGACGCGGACGCTCAAGGCTTTCCCGGAATTGGCCTATCGCGAGATCATCGCCTCGCTCGGCTGAGGCGTTGCGCGGCTACAGATCCGCGCAAGCTGCCGAGCCCGGCACGGTCAGGCGCCGCTTGGCGGCGCCCGGCCAGTCTGGTCCGAAATGTTGCGGGGCGAAGGTACTTCCCGGATATTCCGCGCAGCACCTCAGCTCGCGTCTCTGAACACATGCCCAAGCCTCTGCTGACCATCTGGTACAACACCCGCTGTCCGGTTTGCGATGCCGGCATCAGCCGGCAGAAGCAGCGGCTGATCGAGGCGATCAAGACCGGGCGGATCGCGTTTCGCGACATCAATGCCGAACCGGCGGCACTGGCCGGATACGGCGTGTCGCTGGAGGACATCCGCCGCCGGCTGCACGCAATTGATGCGGATGGCAAACTGCTGGTCGGCGCCGACGTCGTAATTGCCGTCTGGCTGAAAACACCGGGCGAGGGCTGGCTGGCAGCGCTGTTCGGCAACCGCACCGTGCTGCCGTTGACGCGCTATGCCTATGATCGTTTCGCCGATCTTCTCTATGCCTGGAACCGGCGCAAGGGCCGCTGGTAAGCGGCAGAGACAACCGCCCCGGGCCTTTTGGGACTCCGGAGAGGTTCAGCCACTGCCTTAGCCGCAAACGCGCTCTTTCAATGCCGTGCGCAATTACGTTACATCGTAAGATATATCTTGACTCAACCACCTCGCCTGCCTAATTGAGATATATCGTAAGACATAACTCAAGGAGCAGACGATG
>NZ_RZSX01000769.1:0-3059 GCF_004023105.1 Mesorhizobium sp. M5C.F.Ca.IN.020.32.2.1
GATTTTCTGCCGGCGCTTTCGGACGAGGCGGCCGCCGGCACGGCGCGGCTGGCGCTGATGGGCGCAATCGAAGCGGGGCTTTTGTGATCACGAAGACAGTTGAACATGTCGATGGCATCGGAGCGCTGGTTGAGCGCTATCAGGTGTTCCTGCTCGATCAGTTCGGCGTGCTGCACGATGGTACAAACCCTTATCCCGGCGCCGTGGAGGCATTGTCGGCGCTGAAGCGCGCAGGCAGGACGATTGTGCTGGTCTCGAACTCGGGCAGGCGCGCGCGGCCCAACGAAGCCCGCTTGCTGAAGCTCGGCTTCCAACCAGGAAGCTGGGATCAATTTGTCTCCTCCGGCGAGATCGCGTGGCGGTCCTTTCACGAAATGGCGATATCTGGAACGCTGCGCCCAAACACAAAGTGCCTACTGATCAGCCGCGAGGGCGATCGCTCGGCGATTGAAGGCCTGCCTTTCGCGTTGACCGGTGACGGCGACGATGCCGAGCTGGTGCTGATCGCCGCCAGTGAGGGCGATCACTATGACATCGATCACTATCGCAGACTTTTTGCACCGGCAGCAATGCGGCAGGTGCCGTGCTTCTGCACCAACCCCGACAAAATCATGCTGACCGCCGTGGGGCCTCGCTTTGGCGCCGGTCAGCTTGCGGATCTCTATGAGAGCCTCGGCGGCAGCGTCACCCGTATCGGCAAGCCCTATACCCCGATCTTCGACGCCGCGCTGGCGCTGGCGGGCAACCCGGACCGAAGCAGCGTGGTCTGTGTCGGCGACAGCGTCGAACACGATGTCGCCGGCGGAATTGGCGCCGGCGTGGCGACTGCGCTGGTCCTGTCCGGAATATTGGCTGACACCCCTGACCTGGCCGAGCTTTTCGACAGGCTGGATGCCTACCCCGATTACACCACGGATGTTTTTAAATTCGCTGATTGAGGCCGTCAGTTTTCCAGGGTTGGGCGCTGCCACGGCAATGATACTGTCGGTCGTGGTGCTCGGTGGCGCAGCCCTTTGGCTGCCGGTGCCAGTTCACATCAGGTTGGTCGGAGGCTATTGATCCTGCATGCGTGATTTTCAACTCCCCGGTCGGTCGCCGGTTCGTGCGACGGAAGCGATGGCCGCGACATCGCACCCTCTGGCGACACTGGCGGCGCTCGAGATGCTGCGGTCCGGCGGTAAAGCGATGGATGCAGCCGTGTGCGCGGCGGCGGTGCAGGCGGTCGTCGAGCCGCAATCGACCGGTATCGGCGGCGACTGTTTTGTCCTCTATTGTCCCAACGGCCAAGGCGAGGTTCTGGCCTTCAACGGCTCCGGCCGCGCACCTGCGTCAGCGACGGCTGAATGGTATCTTGACAGGGGGCATGTCGAACTGCCTGAGTCCGGTCCGCACGCGGTCACCGTGCCGGGCGCCGTTGACGCCTGGTGCCGGCTGCTCGAGAAGCACGGCAGAAAGGGCATCGACGCCGCGCTCGCACCTGCCATACGCTACGCCGAACAAGGCTACGTCGTCCAAGACCGCGTCGCCTTCGACTGGGCTGAAAGTGCTGCCTTGCTTGCCGCTGACGAACATGCCGCGCGGATATTTCTGCCGGATGGAAGGGCGCCGCAGGCAGGCGAGTTGCACCGGCAGCCGCAACTGGCCGACACCTTGCGAATCGTCTCGCGCCGTGGCCGCGCCGGCTTTTACGAAGGCGAGGTTGCGGACGACATGGTCTCGCGTCTGCGCGCGCTTGGCGGGCTGCATGCGCTCGAGGATTTTGCGGCCACGAAGGGTGAGTATGTCAGGCCCGTCGGTACGTCCTACCGAGGCTACGACATCCATCAGATGCCGCCGAACAACCAGGGCCTGACGGCACTGATCATGCTGAATGTGCTGTCAGGCTTCTCGCTAGGCGCGCTGGAACCGAACGGCGCCGAGCGCTTTCACCTCGAGATCGAGGCTGGGCGGCTTGCCTATCAGGACCGCGACAATTTCATCGGCGACCAGAACCACGTCCATGTTCCGGTTGAGCAGTTGTTGTCCAGATCCCATGCGGACCGGCTCCGCGCCGAGATCGATCCGGCGCGTGCGATGACGCATCTGCCTCGGCTTGAGCTTCAGCCGAGCGATACCGTTTACATCTCCGTGGTCGATCGCGATCGTAATGCGGTCAGCTTCATCAACTCGACCTTTGGTTCGTTCGGCAGCGGGGTGGTCGGCCCGAGCACCGGCGTCGTCCTGCAGAACCGCGGCAGCAGCTTCCGCCTGGCGGCGGACCACCCAAACCGCATCGCACCGGGAAAACGCCCCATGCACACCATCATGCCGGGCATGGTGACAGCCAAGGGCCGGGCGATCATGCCGTTCGGCGTGATGGGCGGCGGCTACCAGCCGTTCGGCCATGTCCACCTGCTCACCAATATTATCGATTTCGGCATGGACCCGCAGGAGGCGCTTGATGCGCCGAGGGTGTTTTACCGCCAGGACGCAGTGGAGGCGGAGCGTGGCGTTCCGGCCGAGGCGATCGCCGGCCTGCGCGAGCGAGGCCACGACGTGTCCATCCCAACCGAGCCGCATGGCGGCGGCCAACTGGTGCTGATCGACTGGGACAAGGGCACGCTTACCGGCGCGTCCGATCCACGCAAGGATGGTTGCGCGCTGGGTTACTGACGATCGGCCGCGCCTTGCGTGCTGGTCCTGTTCAGTTTTGGCGCTGCCGTCACCAGCGCCTTGCCGATCGTCGATTGCGGGGCACCGATGACCGCACGGGCGTTGCCGCTCTCGGCGACGCGGCCGGCGTCGAGGATGACGACACGATGGGCGATGGCGCTGATAACGCCGAGATCATGCGAAATGAACAGATAGGCGATCCGTTCCTCGCGCTGCAGATCGAGCAGCAATTGCAGGATCTGTCGGCGCACCGATACGTCGAGCGCGGACACCGCTTCGTCGAGCACGATCAGCGACGGCTTTGTCGCGATGGCGCGAGCAATCGCGATGCGCTGGCGCTGGCCGCCCGAGATCTCGTGGACGGCGCGGCCGGCGAGATCAGCGCTCAGGCCAACGCGATCGAGCAG
>NZ_RZSX01000076.1:0-12625 GCF_004023105.1 Mesorhizobium sp. M5C.F.Ca.IN.020.32.2.1
TTCCTGAACTGGACGGCGAACTGAAGATCTGGCGCACGGCGCTCGCCTATGTCGAACCACCGGCGGATCTGAAAGCGGCATGGCAGGCAGCCCCCGTAATCCTGAATGTCGGCGGCGCTGTCGACGGCTACGTGATCCCGCCGTCCGGCGGCGCCGGCATGAAATTCGGCTCAGGGCTGCACAGGGTGCCGACCAGCGACGCCGACTGGAACCGCCAGCCGGTGCCGGGCGAGGGTGAGGCGATCCGCGACCTGTTTTCGCCGCCGATCGCCCGTGTCGAAGAATACAAGATCACCGAGGTCGTCACCTGCGCCTACACCTTCACCGCCGACGAGAAATTTCTGGCTCATGAAAAAGGCAGATGCCTTGTTGTCTCGGCCTGCTCCGGCCACGGCTACAAGTTCGGCGCGGCGGTCGGCAGGCGCGTGGCGGCGACGGTCGGCAATGACGACGTCGCCGGCTTGAAGGCCTGGCTGCGGGCGGAGGCGGTGTGACCTAATACCGGCAATGCCTTGGCATATGAACGCGCCGCCAGCCCGACGAACCTTCCCTGACCAGCACTCGCCGTGCCACCGTCTGGTAGGACGGGGAGATTTCGATGACACGCCGCTGCTCGGGCCGTACCAGCACCTCTCGGGCCACGCTTTCATACTCGGCAGGGATGACCACGCGCCTTGTGCGTTCGGGTTCAACCACCACGGTTTCGGCGACCCGCGCATATCGGGGTTTGCGCCACACCTTGCACAGCACTTTGCGGCCGTGGATTATGCGCCATTCCCAGGCATAGCCGCCGTCGTCTACCTTGACCGTGTGGTAGACGGTGCGCGTGGCGGCCGGCACCACCTCGTAAGTGACGCGGGCCGGAGCGATCTGCTCCACGCTCTCGCGCGTGCCGTAGATTGGCGGATCGTAGTCGACGATCTGGCCACCGGGGCTGACCAGCACCTTTTCGTGGACGGTGTCGTAAACGGACGGCCTGTTGACCGGCTCGTAGCATTCGACGGCGCGTCCGCCGGCAGCCGTTTCGGACACCATGCCGAAAACAGCAAGGCTGGCGATGGCCGAGGAAGCAGTTTTCCTGATCATGGCACTCCCCCTGTTTGAACCTTCAGCGCAAGCTCAACGTTGAATTGTAGGGGAAGCGCCATCGCGGGAAAGCAGTTTCGAGATATTTCGTTAAGCGACGCGGTTAAGAAAGTGCTACTCGGCAGCGCAGCCACACCGCTTTAGCGCCGACGCAGCCTCGGGCGAATCCTGTGCAGAAACCTTGATTCGACTTAACCGGATGGCTAGGAGGGGCGGCCTTGCGCTAGGGTGAGCCGACATCCTATTTACAGGATAACGATCCAAAACCGATTCTGCCCGATTTGCTAATCTCCCGGCGCCGGAATCCCATCTCGCAATAAGGGATAATCCATGAAGAACCCCGTCGAAACCTACATGAACCTCGTTCCGATGGTGGTCGAGCAGACCAATCGCGGCGAGCGGGCCTACGACATTTTCTCGCGGCTCCTGAAAGAGCGCATCATTTTCATCACCGGTCCGGTCGAGGACGGCATGGCGACGCTGGTCTGCGCGCAGCTTCTGTTCCTCGAAGCGGAGAATCCGAAGAAGGAAATCAACCTCTACATCAATTCGCCCGGTGGCGTCGTCACCTCGGGCATGGCGATCTACGACACCATGCAGTTCATCAAGCCGGCGGTGGCGACGCTGTGCATCGGCCAGGCCGCCTCGATGGGCTCGCTGCTCCTCACCGCAGGCGAGAATGGCATGCGCTTCGCTACGCCGAATGCCCGCATCATGGTCCATCAGCCTTCCGGTGGCTTCCAGGGCCAGGCTTCCGACATCGAGCGCCACGCCCAGGATATCATCAAGCTGAAGCGTCGTCTCAACGAGGTCTACGTCAAGCACACCGGCAAGAGCTACGACGAGATCGAAAAGACGCTCGACCGTGACCACTTCATGACCGCCGACGAGGCCAAGGATTTCGGCCTCATCGACAAGGTCATTTCGTCGCGTGAGCCGCTCGAAGGTATTGCCACATAAGACCAGTGGCAGTTGGCCGGTGGGAAAACCCGCTTTTTGATGCCGCTTGCGGCATTTCGGCCACAATTGGCTGTTCCCTCGACGGGAGCAATTGCCTACGTTAAGCCTATGTTGATTTTCGACGGCTTAGCTTTGTGCGGGGTTGGTGCGAATCATTGCGACGTTTTCTGATATGTGTTTCGTACGGAATGCGTTGCGGGAGCCGGAATACTGGCGGCGGCGATTTCCCGCGATAGATTGAGATATGCGCCCTTTCAACCAGACCATCGGCGGGCGGCTATGAAAGGACATGAAAATGAGCAAGGTCGGCAACAACGGCGGTGATTCCAAGAACACGCTTTATTGCTCGTTTTGCGGCAAAAGCCAGCACGAAGTGCGCAAGCTGATCGCCGGCCCGACGGTGTTCATCTGCGACGAATGCGTCGAGCTCTGCATGGATATCATCCGCGAGGAGAACAAGACCTCGATGGTGAAGTCACGCGAGGGCGTGCCGACCCCGCAGGAGATCCTCAAGGTTCTCGACGACTACGTCATCGGCCAGCCCTACGCCAAGCGCGTGCTGTCGGTAGCCGTCCACAACCACTATAAGCGCCTCGCTCATGCCGGCAAGAACAATGACGTCGAGCTGGCGAAGTCCAACATTTTGCTGATCGGCCCGACCGGTTGCGGCAAGACGCTGCTTGCGCAGACGCTGGCCCGCATCATCGACGTGCCGTTCACCATGGCCGATGCGACGACGCTGACCGAGGCCGGCTATGTCGGCGAGGATGTCGAGAACATCATCCTGAAGCTCTTGCAGTCGGCCGACTACAATGTCGAGCGAGCCCAGCGCGGCATCGTCTATATCGACGAGATCGACAAGATCTCGCGCAAGTCGGACAATCCTTCGATCACCCGCGATGTGTCGGGCGAGGGCGTCCAGCAGGCGCTGTTGAAGATCATGGAAGGTACGGTCGCTTCCGTACCGCCGCAGGGCGGCAGGAAGCATCCTCAGCAGGAATTCCTGCAGGTTGACACCGCCAACATCCTGTTCATCTGCGGCGGCGCCTTCGCCGGCCTCGACAAGATCATCTCGGATCGCGGCCGCAAGACGTCGATCGGCTTCGGCGCCACCGTCGCTTCGCCCGAGGATCGCCGCACCGGAGACGTTTTCCGCCTGGTCGAGCCTGAGGATCTGTTGAAGTTCGGCCTCATCCCCGAGTTCGTCGGCCGTCTGCCAGTCCTGGCGACGCTGGAGGACCTCGACGAGCCGGCGCTGATCCAGATCCTGACCGAGCCGAAGAACGCGCTGGTCAAGCAGTACCAGCGGCTGTTCGAGATGGAGAATGTCGACCTGACCTTCCATGAGAATGCGCTGTCGGCGATCGCCAAGCGCGCCATCGAGCGCAAGACCGGCGCGCGCGGCCTGCGCTCGATCATGGAAGCGATCCTGCTCGACACGATGTTCGAACTGCCGGCGCTGGAAGGCGTGCGCGAAGTGGTTATTTCGGAAGAGGTGGTGTCCGGTAACGCCAGGCCGCTCTACATCTATTCCGAGCAGAAGGAAAAAAAGGGCAACGTCAGCGCCTGACGTGAGCCCCTGCAGTGGAATTTCAAACGGCGCCGTGAGGCGCCGTTTTGCTTTGCGGACGGGCCGACTTATGATGAATGGATTGTGACAGATTGGATGAACGGTTTCGTGTTGACCCTTGATCTTTGCCCCCCGTGCCTCCAACTAACTGAGGAAGGCCGGGGTGCCGAATTCTGTGCTGTAAAACTCCCGTCACAAACGGTGGTAGGCGGAACGATCCTCGGTCGTTAATATGAGATTCGCGGTTGGCCGATTGGCAGTCGCGACAAGAAAGGTTGGACAATGGCCAAAATATCCAGGGCTCCCAGCGACGGCGTCTTCGCAGTCCTCCCACTGCGCGACATCGTGGTGTTCCCGCACATGATCGTTCCGCTCTTCGTCGGGCGTGAAAAGTCGATCAAGGCGCTGGAGGAGGTGATGGGTCAGGAAAAGCAGATCCTGCTTGCGACCCAGATGAATGCCGCCGATGACGATCCCGAGGCCGATGCCATCTTCGACATCGGCACGCTCGCCAATGTGCTGCAATTGCTGAAGCTGCCGGACGGCACCGTGAAGGTGCTGGTGGAAGGCGCTTCGCGCGCGAAAATCGTTGCGTTCACCGACCGTCCCGACTTCCACGAGGCCCGCGCCACGGCGCTGGTCGAACCGGATGAGGAAGAGGTCGAGGTCGAGGCGCTGGCCCGTTCCGTCGTCACCGACTTCGAGAACTACGTCAAGCTGAACAAGAAGATCTCGCCCGAAGTGGTGGGTGCCGCCAGCCAGATCGACGACTATTCCAAGCTCGCCGATACGGTTGCCTCGCATCTTGCCATCAAGATCCCCGAGAAGCAGGAGATGCTGGCCACGCTTTCGGTCAAGGAGCGGCTGGAAAAGGCGATGGGCTTCATGGAAGCCGAAATCTCCGTCCTGCAGGTGGAGAAGCGCATCCGTTCGCGCGTCAAGCGCCAGATGGAGAAGACCCAGCGCGAATACTACCTCAACGAGCAGATGAAGGCGATCCAGAAGGAGCTCGGCGAGGGCGAGGACGGCCGCGACGAGGCCGCCGAGATCGAGGCGCGCATCAAGAAGACCAAGCTCTCCAAGGAGGCCCGCGAAAAAGCGGAAGCCGAACTGAAGAAGTTGCGGACGATGTCGCCGATGTCGGCTGAATCGACTGTCGTGCGCAATTATCTCGACTGGATCCTGTCGATACCGTGGGGCAAAAACTCCAAGGTCAAGCAGGATCTGGCCTTCGCGCAGAACGTGCTCGACACCGACCATTTCGGCCTCGACAAGGTCAAGGACCGTATCGTCGAATATCTCGCCGTGCAGAGCCGCCAGAAGAAGCTGAAGGGGCCGATCCTGTGCCTCGTCGGACCTCCCGGCGTCGGCAAGACCTCGCTCGGCAAGTCGATCGCCAAGGCGACCGGCCGCGAGTTTATCCGCATGGCGCTGGGCGGCGTTCGCGACGAGGCCGAGATCCGCGGTCACCGGCGCACCTATATCGGCTCGATGCCCGGCAAGGTCATCCAGTCGATGAAGAAGGCGAAGAAGTCCAACCCGCTCTTCCTGCTCGACGAGATCGACAAGATGGGCCAGGATTTCCGCGGCGACCCGTCGTCGGCCTTGCTTGAGGTGCTCGATCCCGAGCAGAACTCGACGTTCATGGACCACTACCTCGAGGTCGAATACGACCTGTCGAGTGTGATGTTCGTGACGACGGCGAACACGCTGAACATTCCTGCGCCTTTGATGGATCGCATGGAGATCATCCGTATCGCCGGCTACACCGAGGACGAGAAGATCGAGATCGCCAAGCGTCACCTGATGCCCAAGGTGATCCGCGATCACGCCCTGCAGCCGAAGGAGTTCTCCGTCGGCGAAGACGCGATCCGCGGTATCATCCAGACCTACACCCGTGAAGCAGGCGTCAGGAGCCTGGAGCGCGAGCTGATGAAGCTCGGCCGCAAGGCGGTGACAGAGATCCTGAAGACCAAGAAGAAGACGGTCGACATCTCGGCGGACAATCTCGCCGATTACCTTGGTGTTCCGCGCTTCCGCTTCGGTCAGGTCGAGGCCGACGATCAGGTTGGCGTCGTCACCGGGCTTGCCTGGACGGAAGTCGGCGGCGAGTTGCTGACGATCGAAGGTGTCATGATGCCCGGCAAGGGCCGCATGACCGTGACCGGCAATCTGCGCGACGTGATGAAGGAATCGATCTCGGCGGCGGCCTCCTACGTCCGCTCGCGGGCTATCGATTTCGGCGTCGAGCCGCCGCTGTTCGACAAGCGCGACATCCACGTCCACGTGCCCGAGGGCGCAACGCCCAAGGACGGACCGTCGGCGGGTGTGGCGATGGCGACGGCGATCGTCTCGGTGCTGACCGGCATCCCGGTCAGGGCCGATGTGGCGATGACCGGCGAGATCACGCTACGCGGCAGGGTGCTGCCGATCGGCGGGCTCAAGGAGAAACTGCTCGCAGCGTTGCGCGGCGGCATCAAGAAGGTGCTGATCCCGGAAGACAACGCCAAGGATCTGGCGGAGATTCCGGACAACGTAAAGAACGGTATGGAGATCGTTCCGGTCGCGCGGGTTGGTGAAGTCTTGCGCCATGCGCTGGTGCGTATGCCGGAGCCGATCGACTGGGTCGAACCAGCCAATGCGCCGGCTGCGGTGGATGCCGGGGACGACGCCGGCAAGTCACTCGCCCATTAGCTACTGCTAAAGTTGCAATGCACAAGAGAGAGCCGGGCCTAGCGCCCGGCTTTTTCATGTGAAAAACCCCGGAATTCCGGGGTTTTTTCGACTCGTTTGACGCTTTTCGACTTGGTTGCGGAAGCGCTTCTTTCTAAAGTCCGTTTCCTGCCGGATGAGTCGTACGTTCCGGTTTCTCATGGAAGGGAATTTTTATGAACAAGAACGAACTGGTGTCCGCTGTCGCCGATGCCGCGAGTATTTCGAAGGGTGACGCGCAGTCGGCGGTTGATGCGGTGTTCTCCGTCATCACCGGCGAACTGAAGAAGGGCGGCGATGTCCGGCTTGTCGGCTTCGGAAATTTCACAGTGTCAAAACGCGCTGCCTCGACCGGCCGCAATCCGCAGACCGGCGCGGAAGTGCAGATTCCGGCGCGCACCGTGCCGAAGTTTTCGGCCGGCAAGGGCCTCAAGGACGCAGTCAACTAAGCGCCTTCTTACCCTTTTCAGAGACCAGAAAAGCCGGGCATTCCCCGGCTTTTCCTATGCACCCGCTTTGGCGGGCAGCGGACGGCTCTATGCCGTCGGCGCATCCGCGCGCATCAGCCCTTCCTTTTTGAGATCGGCCCAGAGTGCTGATGGCAGTTTCGCGTCGAGCAGCGACCGGTTGCTTTCGACCTCGCTCGGCCACTGGCCGCCGGGGATCACCGACACGACCGAAGGGTGCAGCAGCGGAAATTGCAATGCCGCCTCTATCAGGTGCACGCCGTGGCGTTTGCAAATGGCCTCGATGCGCGCGACGCGGTCGAGGATGTCCTGCGGCGCCTCGGAATAATTGTAATAGGCGCCGGGCTTCGGTCCGGTTGCCAGGATGCCGGAATTATACGGACCGCCGAGAACGATGCCGATGCCGCGCTTCTGGCATAGCGGCAGGAAGGATTGCAGCGCCTCCTGCTCCAGCAGCGTATAGCGCCCGGCAAGCAGGAAAAGGTCGAAGTCGCCACGCTCGGCAAGTGTCTGGGCAACCTGCCATTCGTTGATGCCGCCGCCGAATGCCTTGATGACGCCCTGGTCACGCAAGGCCAGCAGCCCGTAATAGCCCGAGCGCATGAACTCCTCGATGCATTGGTCCGAGGCCTCCTTGCTGCCATGGGTGAAGATGTCGAGATCATGCACGAAAAGGATGTCGATGCGGTCGACGCCGAGGCGCTCGAGCGAGGCTTCGAAGGAGCGCATGACGCCGTCATAGCTGTAGTCGTAGACCTCGCGGCGCGACGGCGTGTCGAAGAACTTGCCGATGCCGGTGCGTTGGTCCGGCGGGCAGGCGCGCATAATGCGGCCGACTTTGCTCGACAGCACCAAGTCGTCGCGCTTTTTCGAACGCAGGAACGGATTGAGTCGCGTTTCCGACAGGCCAAGCCCGTAGAGTGGCGCGGTGTCGTAGTAACGGCAGCCGACTCGCCAGGCGGTCTCCAAGGTGGCGTTGGCATCCTCGTCGGAGACAGCGCGATAGAGGTTTCCCAGCGGCGCCGTGCCGAAGCCGAGTTCCGTGAACGCGATGCCGCCATTGCCGATGCGGTCGAAATGCCGTGTCTTCATGTCCTGCCGTTTCCTCACCTACGCAATTGCCATGACACTATCACGCCTGGGGCACTGCAAAAGCACTCCGATCCATTGGACACGGATTATCACGGTGATAGCATGAGCAAAAACAACCTCTTCGGGGAAAAACATGGCACAAACATTCAGGCAGGTCTCCGGTTCCAATGCTGGCAAAAACCTGTTCGAGGCTGTGCTCGACGAGCTTGGCACTGTGGTGGCTCGGATCGGCGAGAGCCGCATCGACGCCGACGGCCAAACCAACATGGAATAGGCGTCATGCGCTACGAGCTGATGCTGCCGCACCAGATCCGCAAGGCGACCGCCGAAAACTGGCCGGTCGTGCTCCCGCTCGGCGTGCTCGAATACCACGGTGAGCACATGGCCGTCGGCATGGATACGCTGGCAGTCGTCAAGATGCTGGAGCTGTTCGAAAAAGAAGCCGACATCGTCATCCTGCCGCCGTTCTATTATGGCGCGGCGAGCTACGCTGTGGCGCCGCCGGAGGGCAATGGCTCGGTTCAGGTCGGCGGAAATGCGTTGGCGCCGTTCGCGGATGAACTGTTCTACAGCCTGCTGCGCATCGGCTTTCGCAACATCCACGCCATCATCCATCACCAGACCGAGAATTTTGTTGCCGGCATGCCGACCGATCTCGCCTTCAAGACCGCCGGCCGCCAGGCGATCTTCCGTTTTCTGGAGAAGGAGCGCGGCGAGGGCTGGTGGGGCTCCGAGGCGATGGCAGGCTATTATGCCGAACATGCCGAAGGCGCCAATTTCTTCAACTGGATACAGGTGCATCCGCTGATGCCGGCAGCAATGAACGGCCAGTATCCGTTCGATCATGCCGGCATCGGCGAGACGTCGCTGATGCTGGCGCTATGCCCGGAAGCGGTGGACGCCGGGAATTTTACCGACAATACGGGATGGTACACGGCGAGCGCCCCTGAGGCCTCGATTGAACTGGGGCAAAAGGGCGTCGCGATGATCCTCAAGCATTTGCGGGCGATATTGTCGACCTAACGCGGCTCTGCCTTCTCCCAAAGGGGAGAAGGGAAAGAAGGCGCCGCTACTTCACCGCGCCCGCGGTCATGCCCATGATCAGATAGCGCTCCAGCGCGATGCCGATGACGGCAAGCGGCGTGATTGCGGCGGTGGCCAGCGCCGCCATCGACCACCAGTTGATGCCTTGCGAACCGGTCTGGCTCGCCACCATCACGGGAATGGTCTTGGCGTCGGTCGAGGTCAGAAGTGCGGCGAAGAAATACTCGTTCCAGCACAGCACCATCGCCAGGATGAATGCGGCAACCATGCCCGGCAGCGCAATCGGCATGACAATGCGGAAGAAGGCGCCCCAGATCGACAGGCCGTCGACGAGGGCTGCTTCCTCCAGTTCGACCGGGATCGAGTTGAACTGGTCGCGCATGATCCAGATGACGATCGGCAGCACCATCAGCGTGTAGAGCAGGATCAGCCCGATGCGCGTGTCGAGCATGCCGACTTCCCGGTACAGCACGAGAAAGGGCAGGGCGAGCACGACCGGCGGCAGGATCAGCTGCGACAGGAAAAAGAAGGAGATGTCCTCGTTTTTGAACCAGGCGAAGTGATAGCGGTAGCGGGTGAGGCCGTATGCGGCGAGACTGCCGATGACGATGGCGAGGCTCGACGCGCCGACCGAGGTGATGACCGAATTCATGAAGCGCTTGATGAATTCGTCGCGCACTGTCGAGGTTCGGAAGATCGAGTCGGGCGACAGGCCGAGCGAGCGCCAACCCTTCCAGTCCGGCCGGAAGTCGACGAACGGGATGAGATGGCCCTGGGTGACGTCGACCGCGGTTTTGAACGAGGTGGTTATTGTCCAGTAGATCGGGAACAGGCAGATGAAGGCCCAGAAGACCAGCGCCCCATAGATGAAGACGCGGTTCGCGAAAAAGCTCGCCGGCGAGCGGATTTCGGAAGCGGCATACTCGGTGGTCTGGACGCTCATGTCACCGCCCCATTCAATTGACGTTGCGCACGAAGCGGTTGGCGAATTTCAACAGCCACGTCACGAACACGATGATGATGATGAGGTAGGCCATCGCCAGCATGGTGCCGTACCCGACATTCGAGCGGTCGCGATACTCGCGATAGATGAAGCTCGAGACGGAATCGGTCGCGCCGCCTGGGCCGCCCGAGGTGACGGTGATGATAATGTCGGCAAGCTTCAGCTTGAAGATGATGCGCAGGATGACCGCCGTCACCGAAACCGGCAGCATTAGCGGGAAGGTGACCTGCCAGAAGGTCTGCCAGGCATTGGCGCCGTCTACCCTGGCGGCCTCGAGCACCTCGCGTGACATCGCCTGCAGGCCGGCGAGCAGCATGATCATCATGAAAGGGATGAAGGTCCAGGCATCGAGCACCATGATCGAGATGCGGGCGGTGATCGGATTCGAGAAGAAGGTCGGATTGTCCCAGCCGAGATAGCGCGCCAGCGTTGCGGCCGGGCCGAAGCGGTATTCCATCAGGGATTTGCCGATCATCCACGACACCGCGACCGGCGACAGCATCAGCGGCAGCAGGAAGACGACGCGGAAGAATTTGCGCGCCCGGATTTGCGCGTTGAGCAGCAGCGCCAGCCCGAAGGCGATGACATATTCGACAAAGACCGCGAGCACATAGAGCACCATGTTGAACAGCGCGTTGCGGTAGTAGGGGTCGGCCAGCATCTGCCAGAAATTGTCGAGCCCGTTGAACTTGCGGCCGGCGAACGAAGAGAGATTCCAGTCGGTCAGCGCGATGTAGAAGCCGAACAGTGTCGGGAAGATCACCATGGCAATGGTGAACAAAAGCGCCGGTAGCAGGAACAGCGCGCGCTGACCGTCTTCGCCGCGCGTCAGCACCTGGCCGACGCCGAGTGCTATACCCCACAGCACATAGGCATAGACGACCGGCCTCCAGGTCTCGAAGCCGATCGTGTCGACTTCTGTCTTGTAGAGGATCTGAACTGCGATCACTGCCAGCAGGCCGAGCGTCGCAGCGGCCATCAACGCGCGGCCGAGCCGCTTGCGGCCCGGCGAGATCAGATCGGATGGAGCGGCGTTTGCCGGCCACGCATCGGTGGGCAAGGTCTGTTCAGCCACGCGTCTCGTCCGTTCACTGAAGGCTTCATGACCGGCTGGCCGGTCAAGGTGCAGTCCGGCGGCTTTGCGTCGCCGGACCAAGGTTCACCATAGTATCAGCCTACATGCCGAGGGAGGCCTTGTAGAGCTTGATCTGGTTTTCGCGGCCGATCTGGTCGGTCAGCTTCTCCCAGGCGGCTGCGATGGCATCGGCGCCTTCCTGCGCCGTCATCTTGCCGGCGAACGTGTTGGCCAGAATGTCCTCGGCGGCGCTGTAATACTGGAAGATGCCGGGGATGCGCGGTTCGATCGCCGCGTTCGGATGGTTGTAGCTGTCGGCCTCCGACTTCAGATACGAGGTGATGAACGCCTCGTCGTAACCGGCCGCCACCCATTCCGGAATGTCGAAATGCGAGTTGCGGTAGGGTTGAAAGCCCGATGGGTACGCTGCGCACCAGAGCGACAGGTCCTTACCGCCGAGATGGGCGGCGGCGGACCATGCCGCCTTTTTCTTCTTTTCGTCGGAATCGACGCGGGCCATGACATAGACGCCCCAGCCGAGATAGGCGCAGTTCGGTGCATAGTTCGGACCGCTGGCGAGCTTGTCCCAGGCGCCTGTCTTCGAATTGTAGACATCGTCAGAGCCGGGCAAGATCGAGAAGCCGGTGACGTCGCCGACCACCGAACTGTCGTTGGTCTTCGCATTCGAGCCGGCGTCTCCCCACCAGGCCAGCATCGAGCCGGTGCCGCCCAGGAATTGCGAGAAACAGGTCTGGTTCGGATCGGCATTGATCTGGTCCGGTGGTTCGGAAGGCAGCGCATCGATCACGTCCTGGATCGCACGCACCCAGGCTGGGTTGTTGACGCGCGGTTTCATCGTATCCGGATCGAACAGCCAGGCCTTGTCGTCGGGATGCTTGGCATAGGCGGAAGCGCGGCTGCCGAGGAAATAGAAGCCGAAACCGCCCCAGGGCTTGGGCGCGTCGAGATAACCAAAGACGTCCTGCCCCTGGAACTGCTTGCCCTTGAGGAATTTGGTCACCGCCTGAACCTGCTGCCAGGTCTTCGGCACACCCCATTCCGTCAGGCCCGCCTTGTCACCGCTGTCAGCTTTCCAGGCTTCTGCCAGTCCGGCATCGGCGAACACGTCGGTGCGGTAGTTGAAGTTGTGCGCGTCGCCGTCGACGGTGACGCGGTACTGCTTGCCGTCCCAGGTGCCGACCGGCGGCTTCAGATAGGCCACCAAGTCGTCCATATCGATTTGTTTCTTGACCCAATCAGGCATTTCCGAGGTCAGGCCCTTGCCGCAGACATCGCCCTCGAACGGTGCGCCCATCTCGACTATATCAAAGTCGATGGTGTTGGTTGCGATCGCTTGTTGCAGACGCGGATTGTAGTCGGCCTGCGCCAGGTCGATCCAGTTGATCTTGGCGCCGGTATAGGCCTCCCACGGCTTCAGGAAGCCGCGGAACAGCACATTGTGCAGGTTCTGGTTGTTGAGTCCCATGAAACTGAGCTCAACGCCGGCGAACTCGCCCTCCTTGACGTTGGCCTTGGTCGCCTCCAGGCAGAGCTCGCCGACCTGCTGAAAGTCGGCATCGGTCGGCTGGCCCTTGCCGACACCGGGGATTTGCAGG
>NZ_RZSX01000770.1:0-3058 GCF_004023105.1 Mesorhizobium sp. M5C.F.Ca.IN.020.32.2.1
GAAAAGGACCGGGCGGCGGCCGTCCGGGGCGCCTATCTCCAGGGCGAAAGCTATGCCGAACTGGCCGTACGCCATGGCGTGCCGCTGAACACGATGCGGACCTGGCTGCGGCGCAGCCTGTTGAAGCTCAGAGAGTGTCTGGAAAGATGACGCTGGCACAGGATGACGGACCGGAACCTGGGGGCGACGACCTGTTCGCCGCCGAATACGTTCTTGGTGTGCTGGACGCGGACGAACGCGAGATCGCGTCACGCCGTATCGACGCGGACGCCACTTTCGCGCGCCTTGTCGATGCCTGGGAGGCGCGTCTTTCGCCGATGGCCGCCGCCTATCCGGAGACAGAGCCGCCGATCAGGGTCAAGGAGGCATTGGATCGCCGGCTGTTCGTGGCAGAACCCCGCTCCGGCCTCTGGTCGAGCCTTGCCTTCTGGCGCGGTCTTGCTGCCGCTTCTGTCGCAGCGCTGGCGATCACCATCGCCGTGCCTTACCTCAACCCGCCGCTCGAACCGCCGCAGCTTGTCGCATCACTGACCGCTGACGGCAGCGACGTCAGATATCTTGCCGTCTATGACGCTGCCCATCGCAAGATCGGCCTGTCGCATGTCTCCGGTGAGCGTGCCGCCGGCAAGGATTTCGAACTGTGGATGATCGAGGGCAAGAATGCTCCGGTCTCGATGGGCATCATCCCGGCCGGTCAGATCGCCCATATGACCATTGCGCCGGCCGTGCAGGAAAAGCTTGCACAGGGCGCCGTGCTTGCGGTCAGCCTCGAACCGGCCGGCGGTTCGCCGACAGGTCAGCCGACCGGCCCTGTGGTCGCTGCGGGCGATTTGAAGAGCATCTGATCGCCACCTATCTGCTTTCCAGAAGATGTCAAATTTATCGCCTGTGATGGTGTTGGCCGTAAGAATACATCTTTGAACGGCTAACCCTTTGAAAACCCCCCGCTCGAATTGCGAAAAATTAAATTTTTTCCCGAACGTCGAAACTCAAACACTCATCTTCCGTATCTGCTTGCGCCCCAAAGAGGGGAACGACAAACCCGAGGAGATTGAGTCATGCGTAAATTCGCCACCCTTTTGCTTGCCGGCACGGTCGCCGTTTCCGCGCTCGCCACTGCCGCCTATGCCCAGAATCCGATGGTCGGCGGCGCCGCCATGTATGCCACCAAGAACATCGTCGAGAACGCCGTCAACTCGACGGATCACACGACGCTGGTTGCAGCCGTCAAGGCCGGTGGTCTCGTCGACACGCTGCAGAGTGCCGGTCCCTTCACTGTGTTCGCGCCGACCAACGAGGCCTTTGCCGCCCTTCCGGCCGGCACCGTCGACACGCTGCTCAAGCCCGAAAACAAGGACAAGCTGGTCAAGATCCTGACCTGCCATGTCATCGGTGCCAAGGCGATGGCCGCCGACGTCGCCAAGATGGCCATGGACGATGGTGGCGCGCATAAGGTCAAGACGGTTGGCGGCTGCGAACTGACGCTCAAGGCCGACGACGGCAAGGTCACCGCGACGGACGAGAACGGCAATGTCGCCAATGTGACGGTCGCCGATGTCGAGCAGTCGAACGGCGTTATCCACGTCATCGACAAGGTTCTCCTGCCGAAGATGTAACAAAGCGGTCGTCGCCAACGAAGATATGGCTGAGGTTCCATGCCGACTGCGCGGGTTCCGCTTGCGTGACCCGCGCAATCGACAAGCGTACAATCCGCGCCGTCCGCTGTAGGCGTGGGGCAGGTGCGGAATGCCGGGTGTCAGGAGCTGGCCGTCACTAGCTTTTGATTTCCATGTGACGGTCGAATTTGGCAAATGGACAGAGGAGGAATGGTGATGATCCGGCGCGACTTTCTTTGGAGCGGTGCCGCCGCTGTGGCATTGTTGGCAGGCACGGCCGCAACGCTGCACATGGGCAGGCCGCAGGATGCGCACGCCGCCGAAACCTTCGAGGTCACCAAGACCGAGGCCGAGTGGCGCGCCATCCTGTCCGATGCGGCCTTCAATGTGCTGCGCAAGGAAGGCACCGAATATCCCGGCACCAGTCCGCTGCTCAACGAGCACCGCAAAGGCATCTTCGCCTGTGCCGGCTGCGACCTGCCGCTCTATTCCTCTGAGACGAAGTTCGATTCCGGCACCGGCTGGCCGAGCTTCTGGCAGGAGCTTCCCAACGCCGTCGGCAAGACCGTGGACAGGTCTCTCGGCATGACCCGAACCGAGGTCCATTGCCGCCGTTGCGGTGGTCATCTCGGCCATGTCTTCGACGATGGCCCGCCGCCGACCGGCCTGCGTCATTGCATCAACGGCGTCGCCTTGACCTTCAAGCCGGCCACCGCCTGACCTAAAGCGCTAGCGTTTGACCGGCCTCACATGCATGTCGTTATCGCAAAACCGCTGCGCACTTTTGCGCGACATGCATTAGAGCGCCGCGCGTCTTTTGGACGCGCAAAGTTGCACGATCAATGTCCGCCACCTCCGCCAGCCTGCTCTGCCGGCTTGCGGATGACCATGGTGAAGATCGCCAGCGTGGCGAACAGCGCCGTCAAGAGATAGAACACGTCCATGAAGGACAGCAGCGAAGCCTGCTGCTGGACCATAGCAGACAATTTCGAGATCGCCGCCTTGGACGCGTCCAGGCCGGCATTCTGCTGGAAGTCGAGCGTGATGTTCTGCAACTTGGTTTGCGCCTCGGCACTGCCCCATTGCACATGCTCGGCCAGCCTTGCGTAGTGGAATGCGTTGCGGTCGATCAGCACGGTGTTGATGACGGCAAGGCCGACGGCGCCACCGAGATTGCGGGTGAGATTGAACAGGCCGGAAGCATTCTTAAGCCGGTCAGGCGGCAGAGTTCCCAGTGCGATGTTGTTGATCGGCACCATGCACAGCATCATCGAGGCACCACGCAGGATCTGCGGCACCAAAAGCTCCCAGAAATCCCAGTCGGCGGTCAGATAGGTCATGCGCCAGGTGCCTGCGGCGAAGCCGAAGAAGCCGATCATCATCATCAGCCGCGGATCCATCTTGCGCGACAGGATGCCGGAAATGGGCGCGGTGACGAACAT
>NZ_RZSX01000771.1:0-3041 GCF_004023105.1 Mesorhizobium sp. M5C.F.Ca.IN.020.32.2.1
ATACCAATCGGAGACACGAGACGCCATGTCGCGAGCCGCTCGCGACATGGCGTCTCGTGTCTCCGATTGGTATTTCACCAACGGCAATACCCCGGAGGAGATCCGGAAGCAGGTCGACGACATCCGCACCAAGGCGAAAGCCAACGGCCACAAGGTTAGGATCAGCGTCAACGCTTTCGCCATCGCCCGCGAGAGCGAGCAGGAAGCGCGCGCCGTGCTCGACGAGATCATCGCCAAGGCGAATCCGGAGGCGGTGCAGGGCTTTGCCGATCAGGTCAAGAATGCCGGCAAGGCCTCGCCGGAAGGCGAAGGCAATTGGGCGAAGTCGTCCCTCGAGGATCTCGTTCAGTACAATGACGGCTTCCGCAGCAATCTCATCGGCACGCCGGAACAGATCGCCGAACGCATCCTGAAACTGAAGGACGCCGGTGCCGACCTGATCCTGCTCGGCTTCCTGCATTTCCAGGAAGAGGTCGAGTTCTTCGGCAAGCGCGTCATTCCTCTGGTGCGCGAACTGGAAGCAGCTCGCGACAGGGAGCTTGTCGCCGCGGAATAGGACGGGCGCGGCCCACGGGGCCGCAGCCGACACGCCTTCAAAAGCAGGAATGTTTCATGATTGGTGCTTCGCTGGGAGCGGCCGCATACGAGCGCGCGTCCGAAATTTCCGCCATCCTCGCGGTGGCTAACCCCGTCGGCGACAGGCGTCTGGCACGCCTGTCGTCACGGCCGGATGTGGTTCTCGCGCTGAGCGGGATCGGCATTTCCTTTGGCGGGGTCAAGGCGCTGAGCGATGTTGATCTCGAAGTGGAAGTCGGCGAGATCCGCGCGGTGATCGGCCCCAACGGCGCCGGCAAGTCCTCACTGATCAACATCATCAGCGGCCTCTATCACGCCGACCGCGGCAGGATTGCGATCGGCGGGCAGTCCTTCTCCCGGGTGCCGGCGAGCCGTCTAGCACGGCTCGGCGTTGCGCGAACCTTCCAGAACCTGGCGCTATTCGGCGGTCTGTCCGTGCGCAACAACATCGCGTGCGGCCGCGTCCACACCAGGCGCGCCAGTTTCGTCGAACATATTGCAGGTCTGCCACGCGCCCGGAGCGAAGATGCGGGAATCGCCGAAAAGACCGATCAGATAGTCGCCTTCCTGCATCTCGAAAGCGTCGCCGACCGCCTCGTCGCCACCTTGCCTTACGGCCTGCAGAAGCGGGTCGAGCTGGCGCGCGCGCTGGTCGCCGAGCCGAAGCTGCTGCTGCTCGACGAGCCGATGGCCGGCATGACGGCGACCGAGAAGGCCGAGATGGCCGGCTTCGTGCGCGCCGCGCGCGACCGGCACGGCGTCACCATCATCCTGATCGAGCACGACATCGGCGTCGTCATGGGCCTCTCCGACCGCGTCGCCGTGCTCGACTACGGCCGCAAGATCGCAGACGGGACGCCGGCCGAGGTCAGGGCCGATCCGGCAGTGATCCGGGCCTATATCGGCACCGCCGAGGGCGAGAATGGCGAGGACATCTGATGAGCTACTATGATTTCCTCTTCGTCATCGAAGTGCTGGTCGGCGGCCTGCTCTCTGGCGTCATGTATTCGCTTGTCGCCATAGGTTTCGTGCTGATCTACAAGACGTCGGGCGTGCTGAACTTCGCGCAGGGGTCGATGGTGCTGTTCGCAGCGCTCACCTTTGTCAGCCTCGTCGAACGCGGCATCCCCTTCGCGCTTTCGCTGCTCATCACCTTCGCGGTCATGGTCGCGCTCGGCTTCACCATCGAGCGGACCGTGCTCAGGCCACTGGTCAACCGCTCGCCGATGACGCTGTTCATGGCGACGCTGGGGCTCTCCTACATCATCGAAGGTGCCGCCCAGCTTATCTGGGGCACGCAGGTGCACGGGCTCGACCTCGGCATCGACGACACCCCCTTCGAGGTCGGCGGCATACTGATCTCATCCTTCGACCTGCTGGCGGCGGCGATCGCCGCCGCCATGGTCGCAGGCCTCAGCGCCTTCTTCTATTGGACGCGGATCGGCCTTGCGTTTCGCGCCGTCGCCGACGATCAGTTCGCGGCCCTCGCCGTCGGGCTGCGGCTGCCTCGCATCTGGGGCACCGTGTGGACGGCGGCCGGCTTCGTCGCGCTGGTCGCCGGACTGTTGTGGGGCGCGCGTCTCGGCGTCCGGTTCTCGCTGTCGCTGATCGTGCTGAAGGCGCTGCCGGTGCTGGTGCTTGGCGGCTTCGATTCCATCCTCGGCGCCATCGTTGGCGGCCTCATCATCGGCGCCAGCGAGAAGCTGGCCGAGGTCTATCTCGGCCCGTTCGTCGGCGGCGGCATCGAGGGCTGGTTCGCCTATGCGCTGGCGCTGGTTGTGCTTTTGGTGCGCCCCTCCGGCCTGTTTGGCCAGAAAACCGTCGAAAGGGTCTGAACCATGGCCGTGCAAGCTCTCGACGCCGCAAGGCTTCCAGTCGACTGGGCGAAACTCGTTCAGAAGCTGGCGTTGGCGACCGCCCTGTTCGTCGTCGCCTACGGCGTGGTCCCTGCCTATGCTTCGGGCTATCTGGTCGAGGCGATCCTGCTGCCATTCCTGGCGCTCAGCCTGGCGGCGGTCGGCCTCAATTTGCTGACCGGCTATTGCGGCCAGCTCTCGCTTGGCTCTTCCGCCTTCATGGCGGTGGGCGCGTTCGGCGCCTACAATTTCAACCTCAGGGTCGAAGGCCTGCCGCTGGCGGTGACCATGATCCTGGCCGGAATTTCCGCCGCCGGCTTCGGCGTCGTGTTCGGCCTGCCCAGTCTCAGGCTGCGCGGCTTCTACCTCGCCGTCTCGACGCTCGCCGCCCAGTTCTTCGTGCAATGGGCGCTGACCAAGTTCGGCTGGTTCTCCAACGACAACCCGTCCGGGGTGATCTCGGCGCCGCACCTGGCCGTCGCCGGTCTTTCGCTCGACAGCGCGACCGGCCGCTATTTGCTTTCGGTCACCACGGTCATGGTGCTGACGGCCCTCGTCTGGCGCTTGGTCAACAGCGCGACCGGTCGCAACTTCATCGCCGTGCGGGAC
>NZ_RZSX01000772.1:0-3038 GCF_004023105.1 Mesorhizobium sp. M5C.F.Ca.IN.020.32.2.1
CATCTCCGCTGAGGCGCTGACGCCACGCCAGACCCTTTCACAGATGCGCGATGCCGCGCTCGCATCCCAGAAGGCCTAGTCATGACTTCCAGAAAAGACGACATCCGTCTCGGCGCAGACATCGGCGGAACCTTCACCGACATCGCGCTCGACCTGCGCGGAAAGATCTTCTCGACCAAGGTGCTGACCAACTATTCGGCGCCGGAGCAGGCGATCCTTGACGGCATCGAGATCGTCGCGCGCAACGCCGGGATCGTGCCTGCGGACATCGGCATCGTCATTCATGGCACGACGCTCGCGACGAACGCGCTGATCGAGCGCCGCGGCGCCAAGACGGCCCTGGTCACGACCGAAGGTTTTCGCGACGTCATCGAGATGCGGACGGAAAATCGCTTCGAGCAGTATGACCTGAACCTGAGACTGCCGACGCCGCTGATCCCGCGTGAGCATCGCTTCACAGTCAAGGGCCGTATCGGCGCCGAGGGGCAGGAACTGCAGACGCTGGACGAGGCTGCCTTGGAGAAAATCGCCGACGAGATCGCGACCGGCGGATTTGGGGCGATCGCGATCGGCTTCATCCACGCCTATGCCAATCCGGCGCACGAACGCCGAGCGCGGGAGATTCTCGCTGCGAAATTGGATGTCCCGATCTCGATCAGCGCAGAGGTGTCGCCGCAGATGCGCGAGTTCGAACGCTTCAATACTGTTTGCGCCAACGCCTATGTGCGCCCTCAGATGGCCGACTACCTGGCCCGCCTGCAGATACGGCTGAAAGAGATGGGGGCCGAATGCCCTGTCTTCATGATCCATTCCGGTGGCGGCCTGATCTCGGTGGAGACGGCTTCGGAGTTTCCTGTTCGTCTGGTGGAATCCGGCCCGGCGGGCGGCGCGATCTTCGCGGCCGACATCGCCCGGCGCTTCGGGCTCGACAAGGTGGTCTCCTACGACATGGGCGGCACGACGGCAAAGATCTGCCTGATCGAGGATTTCGCGCCGCGCACGGCCCGGACCTTCGAGGTGGCCCGTACCTATCGCTTCTGCAAGGGCTCGGGCATGCCGATCTCCATTCCGGTCATCGAGATGATCGAGATCGGCGCCGGCGGCGGCTCCATCGCCTGGGTCGACGCGATGGGCCGCATCCAGACCGGACCGGAAAGCGCGGGCTCGGAACCCGGACCGGCCTGCTACGGCCGCGGCGGCAAGCATCCGGCGATCACCGACGCGGATCTCGTGCTCGGAAAACTCGATCCTAACAATTTCGCCGGCGGCGCCATCAAGCTCGACACCAACGCCTCCGAACGGGCGATCATGCGCGACGTCGGCGAGCGGTTGTCTCTCGACACCATGTCCACCGCCTTCGGCATCTGTGAGGTCGTCGACGAGAACATGGCCAACGCCGCGCGCGTTCATGCGGTAGAGAACGGCAAGAACATCTCCGACAACATCATGATCTCCTTCGGCGGCGCTGCCCCGCTCCACACGGCGCGGCTTTGCGAGAAGCTCGGCATCGACCAGTGCCTGGTACCGCAGGGCGCCGGCGTCGGCTCGGCGATCGGTTTCCTGAAAGCGCCTTTCGGCTACGAGGCGCTCGCCTCCCGGCTCACACGCCTCTCGCAGTTCAACAGTTCCGAGGTCAACGCGCTCCTGGCAGACCTCAAGGCTTCGGCGGAAAGCTTCGTCAGGGCCGGCACGAGCGGCAGGATCGTCCGCGAGATCACTGCCTTCATGCGCTATTCCGGCCAGGGCTGGGAGATCCCGGTGCCGCTCCCGGACGCACCGTTCGGCGACAATGCGGTCTGCGAGCTCAAGAAGCTGTTCCGAACGAACTACCAGCGCTTCTTCGGCCGCGCCATCGACGGTCTCGATGGACTGGAGATCGAGATCGTCACCTGGTCGGTCAAGGCAAGCGACGAGCGCCCCGCCGTCGAAAGGCATCAGCTGACAACCGGAGGCCGCACGCTCCATCCGACTGTCACCCGCACCGTTTTCGACCCCGAGACGGGTTCGACGCAAACCTATGCGATTGTCGAGCGCGACACGCTGACGGCCGGCGACCGCATCGTCGGCCCTGCCGTCATCGTCGAACGTGAGACGTCGACCGTGGCAACGACGTCCTTCGACGCCGTCATCCAGAGCGACGGCTCAATTCTTCTCATCCGCAAAGGCAACCAAGCATGAGCGACCCAGGCATGAACAACATCGCCGAAATCCGCATGCAGGTCATGTGGAACCGGCTGATCTCTGTCGTCGAGGAGCAGGCGCTGACCTTGCTGCGCACGGCTTTCTCGACTTCGGTGCGCGAATCCGGCGATCTCTCCGCCGGCGTATTCGATCCACGCGGCCAGATGCTGGCGCAGGCCGTCACCGGCACGCCGGGCCATGTGAACACCATGGCCGAGGCCGTCCTTCATTTCATGAACGAAATCCCACGCGACGAGATGTACGAGGGCGACACCTACGTCACCAACGATCCCTGGAAGGGCACGGGCCACCTCCACGACATCACCATGGTTTCGCCGTCCTTCCTCGACGGGGAACTCGTCGCCTTCTTCGCCTGCACCGCGCATGTGGTCGACGTGGGCGGGCGCGGTTTCGGCGCCGACGCGAAGTCGGTCTACGAGGAAGGCATACAGATCCCGATCATGAAGTTCGCTGAGAAGGGCAAGGTCAACATGGACCTCGTCCGGATTCTGCGCACCAACGTTCGCGAACCGAACCAGGTCGTCGGCGATTTTTACTCGCTCGCCGCCTGCAACGAGGTCGGCCATCGCCGGCTGGTCGGCATGATGAAGGAGATCGGCCTCACCTCGCTTGGCCATCTCGGCGAGTTCATCTTCTCCCGAACTCGCGACGCCATGCTCGAGCGCATCAAGGGGCTGCCGAAGGGCAGTTGGTCCAATGAGTTGGTCACCGACGGCTACGATGAGCCGGTCAAGCTGGCGGCGACGGTCTCGGTGCGCGACGACCATGTTGACGTCGATTTCACCGGCACCGATCCGATGAGCCGCTGGGGAATCAACTGCCCCATCATCTACAGC
>NZ_RZSX01000773.1:0-3031 GCF_004023105.1 Mesorhizobium sp. M5C.F.Ca.IN.020.32.2.1
TTCGAAGGGTACCGTCTGCTGCGCGAATATTTCATGATGCCCGAGCGCTTTCACTACGTGCGGGTTTCAGGACTGCAGTCGGTCGTGCGCAGATGCGACGCCGGGCTTGAGATCATCTTCATGTTCCGGCGTCCGGTACCCGAACTTGCCGATGTGACGCCGGCGGATTTTGAACTTTTTGCGACGCCGATCATCAACCTGTTCGAGCGTGACTGCAACGTCATCGAGCTTGACCCGCGCAGAACGCGGCAAGTGCTGCATGCCGACCGCACGCGGGCGCGGGACTTCGAAATCTATCGGGTGACCCACGTCGAGGACGCCGACGCCGAGGGCCCCGACGCCGAAATTCCGGAGCTCTTCAGCCTGGGGCAAAACCGCAGCAATGGCTGGGTCTATTCCACCGAACGGCGCCCTCGCCGGGCCACCGAAGATGAACGGCGCGACGGGTTGACCCGCACCTCGTACACTGGAGACGACGTTTTCCTATCGGTTTCACGGCCGGTCGGAAGTCCGGCGAACCGGCCGCTGAAGCGTCTCGACATCATGGCGCTTTGCACCAACCGGGACCTGCCGATCCTCGACGACAACCCTACCTTGACGCTGGAGACTGGCGATCCGGTCGAAACGATCCGGCTTATTGGTGCGTTGCGCCCGCCCCAGCCGGCTATCCCGGCCGCGCTGCCGGCGGGCGCCCAAGGCGAGTCCCGCGCCGACAATCTCGCCTGGCGGCTGGTGGCGCAGCTGGCGCTCAACTTTCTCAGCCTTGCCAAGGAAGGCCGCGGTGTCGATCCGCTGCATGCGCTGCTCGATCTCTATGCCGACCGGGGAGATCCGAGCCTCGCCCGCAATGTGCACTCGATTGTTCGCATCGACTCGCGGTCCGTCGTCGAACGGCTGCAGATCGATGGCCCGATGTGCTTCGGACGGGGCACGGAAGTGACGCTGCATGTGGACCAGTCGGTCCTGGCGGGGCAAAGCACATTGCTGCTTTCAGCCTTGCTTGCACGGCTGTTTGCCCGTCACGCCGGAATAAACGGCTTTGTGCGGACCCGCACGCGGCTGCTGCAGAAGCAGGAGGATGTGCCATGGCCGATGACGCCCGGCAATCGCTACCTGATCTAGACAAATTCGACTTGGACCGGGTCGAAGAGCTGGATGATACATTCGATTTTTTCGAACTGTTGCGCCGACTCGAACGCAGGGGCGGGCTATTCGGCTATTCCGGCCACGCGGATCGCGAGCCGGCAAGGCTCGGGCAGCATGTGCGTCTTAGCTTTTCCGCCAAGGACGTGGTTGCGTTCCGCGAAGCGAAGGACAAGACGCCGGGGAAGCTCGGGACGCCGGCCCGGGTCACGGTTGCAAATCTCGGGCTGATGGGACCGGAAGGCCCGATGCCGCTTCATTTGACACGTTGGGTGCTCGATCGCCTGTCGCAGCGCTGGTTCACCGGCGCCGACGCACGGCAGACCAGCGACACGACGTTCGTGGACTTCGTCAATATTCTCCAGCACCGCATGATCGCCCTGTACTATCGGGCCTGGGCCGACGCGCATCCGGCAGTACAGGTCGAACGGGCGGTCGGCGGCCGGGTAAGGGCCATGCTTGAAGCCATGGCGGGAATCGGACTTCCCGGCACCGAAAATCCCGATCTCGACGCCGTGAAGCTTCGCCAGGCCGCGTCGCTCGCCAGCCAGGTCGACGGTCCGGAGCGGCTGACGCTGTTCCTGGCGGAAGCGTTCAAGGTGCCGGTCCAGATCAAGGAGTTCGTTGCTACCTGGATGACCATACCGGCGTCGCTCCAGACCCGACTTGCCCAAGCTTACGCGGTGCTGGGTCGCGGGGCGACGATCGGCCCGCGCGTTTTCAGCCGCCAAAGCAGGATCGAACTCCGCGTCGGCCCGCTTGGGTATGAGGAGTTCAAAACGTTCCTGCCGGGCGGTCAACGTCTGCAAATGTTCAAACAGGCCGTTCGTGACATGGTTGGGGAATCGCTCGATGTCGATCTGCGGATCGTGCTCGCGCGTGAAGCAGTGCCGCAGCCCCGTATCGGAGCGGTGCAGCTCGGCCGAACCAGCTGGCTTGCGCGGCCCGCTGAAAGGGGCGATGCTGACGATATGCGGCTGCGGACAATCGTCGGATGGCGGCCGGAAATGGCGGAGGTCGCGGCATGAGTCTGCTGCTGACGCTGGAGCACGGGCCACGGACCCAGGCGGTACGGCAGACCCGGCTGGACGAAGGTGAACTGGTGATCGGCCGTAGCGCGGACGCGGGCTGGCAGATCGACGATCCCGACATGTTCGTTTCACGCGCCCATTGCAGGATCACCGGCGGGCCGGATGGGTATTTCGTCATCGACACGTCAAGCAGCGGCTTGTTCATAAACGATTCCGACAGCCCGCTCGGCGCCGGCACCTCGGTCCGTCTTCAGAACGGCATGCGGCTGAGGCTGGGCGACTACATCGTATGCGTCGATCTGCAGACGCCGGCCGCTCAAGCATCAGCGGGCAGCCAATCGTTCACAGAGCGGTCGCCGCCGGCATCGCGAGCGCCGGTAAGCATCGGCCGCGATGATTTCTTTTCAGCCTCGGTCGAGGAAGAGCCGCGACGACCGCGTCCCGCCGATCTGCCGAACCCGTTCGAGCAACCCGTTCCAGGAGCGTTCGGGCGCGCCAACCAGCGCAGTTCGCCAGCCTTCGACGACCCGTTCAGCCTCGACCCGGTATCGACGCCCGCGCCGAATGGCGCCGGCTATTCCGAACCACGTCGTGCGCCGGACGCCGCAGACCCATTCAGCTTCGATCCGGTGCCTTTCGGTGCAAGCGAGCCCGTCCCAGGCCAGCCCGTTTCAAGAAAGTCCTCCGAATTCGATGACGGTTTCGGTTTCGGGCCGGCCGCGTCGTCCGATTTGAGGAACGGCGCCGGCTCGGCCAGTCAACGCAAACAGGTCGCCCCAGAGCCGCAGCCGGCCAATCCCTGGGATTTGCCTGGCCAGGCGGCAGCTATCCCTTCGCCGCCACGTGCTGGCGTTGCC